>NZ_JBHWIV010000122.1:0-20083 GCF_042731675.1 Kitasatospora sp. NPDC059827
CCCTCGGAGGGGGGAACGGGCCGCCGGCCGACGACTGCTGCCGCGGGTCAGCGCCTGCGCACGCCCGCCGCCAGCTCCCCGGCCAGCGCGCGGACCGCGGCCAGTCCGGCTGCCTCGTCCGTACCGGCCTCCAGGATCCGCTTCACGAACGCGGAGCCGACGATCACCCCGTCCGCGAACCGGGCGACCTCGGCCGCCTGCACGGCGTCGGAGACGCCGAGTCCGACGCAGACCGGCAGGTCGGTGGTGGCCCGGGTCCGGGCGACCAGGTCCTCGGCCAGCGAGCCGACCGCCGACCGCGTCCCGGTCACCCCCATGACGGCGGCCGCGTAGACGAAGCCGCTCCCGGCCGCCGTGACCTCCGCCAGCCGCGCGTCCTTGCTGCTCGGCGCGACCACGAACACGGTGTCCAGCCCGTGCTCGTCCGCCGCCTTGCGCCACTCCTCGGACTCCTCCACCGGAAGGTCCGGCAGGATGCACCCCGCCCCGCCCGCGGCGGCCAGGTCGGCCGCGAAGCGCGCCACCCCGTACCGGTCGACCGGGTTCCAGTAGGTCATCACCAGCACCGCCGTCCCCGGGTGGGCGGCGGCGGCCTCCTGGACGGTCCGCAGCACGTCCTTGATCCGCACCCCGCCCCGCAGCGCGATGTCGTCCGCGGTCTGGATCACGGCCCCGTCCAGGACCGGGTCGGAGTGCGGCAGTCCGATCTCGACGACGTCGCAGCCGCCCTCGATCAGCGCGTCGACCGCCCGGATCCCGCCGTCGACCGTGGGGAACCCGGCCGGGAGGTACCCGATCAGCGCGGCCCGGTCCTCGGCCTTGGCCGCCGCCAGCACGGTGCTCAGCTTCGAAGCCATGATCACTTACCCCCCTCGGCCGCGCCGCCGGCCGCATCGCCGGAACCGGCCGGCGCGTCGTAGAGCCCGAAGTACTGGGCCGCGGTGTGCATGTCCTTGTCGCCGCGCCCGGAGAGCGAGACCAGGATGGTCGCCTCCGGTCCGAGCTCGCGGCCCAGCTCCAGCGCGCCGGCCAGCGCGTGGGCGCTCTCGATGGCCGGGATGATCCCCTCCGTGCGGGAGAGCAGCCGCAGCGCCTGCATCGCCGCGTCGTCGGTGACCGGCCGGTACTCGGCCCGCCCGGTGTCCTTGAGCCAGGCGTGCTCCGGCCCGACGCCGGGGTAGTCCAGCCCGGCCGAGATGGAGTGCGACTCGATGGTCTGCCCGTCCTCGTCCTGGAGGACGTACGTCCGGGAGCCGTGCAGCACGCCGGGGTCGCCCTTGGTCAGGGTGGCCGCGTGCCGGGGGGTGTCGGCGCCCTCGCCGGCCGCCTCGCAGCCGATCAGCCGCACGCCGGCGTCCGGGATGAACTCGTGGAAGATGCCCATCGCGTTGGAGCCGCCGCCGACGCAGGCCACGACCGCGTCGGGCAGCCGCCCGGTCCGGTCGAGCACCTGCTGGCGCGCCTCGACGCCGATGACCCGGTGGAAGTCGCGGACCATCATCGGGAAGGGGTGCGGCCCGGCGACCGTCCCGAACAGGTAGTGGGTGGAGTCGACGTTGGCGACCCAGTCGCGGAAGGCCTCGTTGATGGCGTCCTTGAGCGTCCGCGAGCCGGACTTGACGGCGACGACCTCGGCCCCGAGCATCCGCATCCGGGCGACGTTGAGCGCCTGGCGCTCGGTGTCGACCTCGCCCATGTAGATGGTGCAGTCGAAGCCGAACAGGGCGCAGGCGGTGGCGGTGGCCACCCCGTGCTGGCCGGCGCCGGTCTCGGCGATGATCCGGGTCTTGCCCATCCGCCGGGTGAGCAGGGCCTGGCCCAGCACGTTGTTGATCTTGTGCGAGCCGGTGTGGTTGAGGTCCTCGCGCTTGAGCAGGATCCGCGCGCCGCCCGCCTCGGCGGAGAAGCGGTGCACGTCGGTCAGCGGGCTCGGGCGCCCGGTGTAGTCCTTGAGCAGCCCGTCCAGCTCGGCGGTGAAGGCCGGGTCGGTCTTGGCCTTCTCGTACTCCTCGGCGACCTGCTCGACCGCGGCGACCAGCGCCTCGGGGATGAAGCGGCCGCCGTACGCGCCGAAGTAGCCGCGGGCGTCCGGCACCTGGGCGCCGGGCAGGTAGTCCTTCTCGGACATGTGGTTTCCCTTGACGGAGATGGATGACGGTGACGTCTGATTCGGCTGGTTCAGCCGCGCGTCGTGCGCCATCGCCGTCCGGGTACCTGACCGGGCTCGCACCCGATCACGTACCGCACCCGACGCCCCAGCACCCGGCGTGCGGGCGCGCGGCAGCCGCGCGGGCGGCAGCCGGGGGCGAGTCGGGTGGCGATCTTCATCGGGGCGGTGTCAGTCCTTGTGCCGGACGGCGGGGTGGGCACCGGCCGCGACCAGGTCGGCGACCGCGGCCCGCGGGTCCTTGCCGGTCACCAGGGACTCGCCGACCAGCACCGCGTCGGCGCCCAGGTTGGCGTAGCTGATCACGTCCAGCGGGCCGCGCACACCGGACTCGGCGATCTTGACGATGCCGTCCGGAATGGCGTGGGCGACGTTCTCGAAGGTGTTGCGGTCCACTTCGAGGGTCTTCAGGTTGCGGGCGTTGACGCCGATGATCCGCGCCCCGGCGTCCACCGCGCGCCTGATCTCCTCCTCGTCGTGCACCTCGACCAGCGGGGTGAGGCCGATCGACTCGGCGCGCTCGATCAGCGACACCAGGGCCGGCTGGTCGAGGGCGGCGACGATCAGCAGCGCGAGGTCGGCGCCGTGGGCGCGGGCCTCCCACAGCTGGTAGGCGGTGACGATGAAGTCCTTGCGCAGCAGCGGGGTGTCCACCTCGGCGCGAACGGCGTCCAGGTCGGCGAGCGACCCGCCGAAGCGGCGCTGCTCGGTCAGCACGCTGATCGCCGCGGCACCGCCGGCCGCGTAGTCGCGGGCCAGGGCCGCCGGGTCGGCGATCGAGGCCAACGCGCCCTTGGACGGGCTGGAGCGCTTGACCTCGCAGATCACCCGGATCCCGTCGCCCTTGAGGGCGGCGACGCCGTCCTTGGCCTCCGGGGCCTTGGCCGCGAGCGCCTTGAGCTCGTCCAGGGAGACCCGGGCCTGCCGCTCGGCGAGGTCCTCGCGGACCCCTTCGATGATCGAGTCGAGCACACTCACTCAGGAGCCCCCATCATTTCTGCTGGTTCGCCAGCGCGAGCCGGACGGGCAGGAGCCCGTCGGCCCTTCGATGGTATCGGCACCCGGGTGCGCACAGCGCATCCGCCCGGCCCGCGTCTCGCGGAACGGGACACTCCCCGGTACGGCTCTCAGCTGCGGCTTCACCGGCTCTCCACCGGCCGGGGCCGGGCCGGCCCCGGGCCGGCTCCGACCCGCCGGGCCCGGCTCAGACCACCGGCGGCGCCAGCCCGGCCCCCACCGGCAGGTTCCGCACTACCGCGAACACCAGCACCAGCAGGCCGATCAGCGCCCAGCGCCGGGCGCCCACCGAGACCCGCACCGGCGGCCCGCCGGTCAGCGCCGCCCAGGCCCAGCGCAGCCAGAGCAGCGCCAGCACCGCGAACAGCAGGACGGCCACCGCGTTGTCGTGCAGCGCGCCGGTGAGGTCCCCGTGGGCCAGCGCGTGGACGCAGCGCAGGCCCCCGCAGCCGGGGCACCACCAGCCGGTCGCGGCCAGGAAGGGGCAGTCGGGGTAGTGCCCGGGGGCGTTCGGGTCCACCGCCGCGACGTACCCGGCGGGAACGGCCACCGCCGCCAGCGCGGCCAGCGGCGGGACCGTCCGGCGCAGCACGGGCGGCGGGGCGGAGGTGGTGGGGGCGGCGTTCACGCCCCGATTGTGCCCGCGCCGGGCCCGGACGGAACGAAACGGCGGGCGTGGCGCGCCCGCCGTTCGGTTGTGCGAATACCCGCTGGTCAGGCGGCGACGGCCTCGCGGGCCTCGACGGCCGCCCGGCGGGCGGCGTGCTGCTCCGCGACCGACTTGTAGACGTTGGTGCTGGCCTGCTTGCCCATGCCGGCCATCGACATGGCCTTGCCGACGATACCGCCCACCAGGACGACCGCCAGACCGGCCCAGACGAGCAGCGGCGACGGCAGGATCATCGCGACGCCCGCGATGCCGAAGCCGACGAAGGAGATGACGACGCCGGTCCAGGCGGCGGGGTTGTGGCCGTGTGCTGCTGCTGACATCGATGGTGCTCCTAGGCTCTCGGGGCCCGGCCGGGCCTGCGGGGCCGCCGGCGGGTTGACGGTTCCCATTGTGCCGGGCCACACACCGGCCCCCCAAAGCGGGTGGCCCGTCTATCGCGTCACACCACGGCGAGCTCTAAACGGCGGTCGGGTCCTCGCCGCGGTCCAGGGCCTTCCACAGGTCCCCGGGGGTGTCGGCCTTCGCCGGGGCCTTGCGGGTCGGCGCCTCGTAGCGGCTGCCCATGGCCGGCCAGCCGCGGCCGTGACGCAGGGTGATCAGCCCGGCCACGGCGAGCAGCAGTCCGCCGGCCAGCGCGACCCAGGGCCAGCCGGTGTGCGACACCTCGGTGGCGGTGGAGCCGGCCAGCGCCAGCTTGCCGGAGGCGGCGCTGTCCAGCGCGGCGGTGTCCGAGGCCCCGGCCACCGAGGCGGCGGCCGCGCCCAGCCCGGCCAGCAGGGTCAGCGCGCCGACCGCGAGCCGGCCCGCGCCGCGCACCGCGAACACCGCGACGGCCGCGGCCAGGCCCACCAGGGCCAGCCCGCCGGGCAGTTCGGAGATCTTGCCGCCGGTGACCGACACGTCCAGGGTGCCGGCCCGGCCCTCGGCCCAGGTCCGCCCGGCCGCGGTCAGCACCAGCACGGCGCTCAGCACGGTCAGCAGCAGCATCACGCCGAGCGTGCGGCGGCCTGCCCCGGACGGGGCGGGAGCGGCGGGGGCGGGGGTCTGGTCTGCAGCGGTCACCCGTCCACTATCCCCCGGGCCACGCCCCGCGCCGTACCCGGGGTGGGGAACTCGTCCGTGCGCAGCACCACCGTGCGCCCGCCCAGCGGCAGGAACAGGTCGTTGCCGAAGGGCACCCGTTCGGCCTCCCGGTACACCCCGCCGGGGGACGGCGCGGTGTGCACGGTGCAGGCGGCGGCCGCCGGGTCGACCACCACGTACAGCGGCACGCCGCTCTCCGCGCAGGCCCGCGCCCAGGCGTGGTCGCGGCCCGGGTGGGCCACCTCCAGCACCACCTCGGCCGCGGCGGCCGCGTACCGGCCCCGGGCGTTGTGGCCGGCGTCTGCGGCGAGGACCACCAGGTCCGGGGCGAGCGGGCCGTGCGCGGCCGGGAAGTCGATCAGGACGCGGGACAACACCCGTCCCCGGCCCCCGAGTTCGCCCCGGATCTGGACGGCCGCGCCGAACACGACCTCCCAGCGCAGCTCGTCGTACGGCAGCTCGTCGTACGGCAGCTCGGGCATCCGGCCGCCTCCTCACACCTCAGGACAGTTCCGGCCTCCGCAGCGTATTGGCGGTGGCGACGGCCCGCAGCACGGCGGCCGCCTTGTTGCGGCACTCGGTGTCCTCGCCGTGCGGGTCCGAGTCGGCGACCACGCCGGCGCCCGCCTGCACGTACGCGGTGCCGTCGCGCAGCACCGCGGTGCGGATCGCGATCGCGGTGTCGGAGTCCCCGGCGAAGTCCAGGTAGCCGACGCAGCCGCCGTACAGGCCGCGGCGGGTGGGCTCCAGCTCCTCGATGATCCGCATCGCCCGCGGCTTGGGCGCGCCGGACAGGGTGCCCGCCGGGAAGCAGGCCGTCAGCACGTCGAAGGCGCTGCGCCCGGGGGCGACCTTGCCGGTCACCGTCGAGACGATGTGCATCACGTGGCTGTAGCGCTCGATCTGCATGAAGTCGACCACCTCGACGCTGCCCGGCTCGCAGACCCGCCCCAGGTCGTTGCGGCCCAGGTCGACCAGCATCAGGTGCTCGGCCCGCTCCTTGGGGTCGGCCAGCAGCTCGGCGGCCAGCGCCGCGTCCTCGTGCGGGGTCGCGCCGCGGTGCCGGGTGCCGGCGATCGGGTGCAGCATCGCCTCCCCCTCGGTGACCTTGACCAGCGCCTCCGGGCTGGAGCCGACCACGTCGAAGCCGCCCTCGGCGCCGCCGTCCGGGCCGGGGAAGCGGAACAGGTACATGTACGGGCTCGGGTTGGTGGTGCGCAGCACGCGGTAGACGTCCAGGGCGGAGGCCGGGCAGGGCGCCTCGAAGCGCTGCGAGGGCACCACCTGGAAGGCCTCGCCGGCCCGGATCCGCTCCTTGATCTCCTCCACCGCGGCCCGGTACGGCGCCCCGCCGAACGGCGAGTGCACCTCCCCCGGGCCGGCCGGGGTGAAGGTCGCCAGGCCCGGGTCGACCGGCTTCAACAGGCCGGCCTCCATCGCGTCCAGGCGCGCCACCGCGTCCGCGTACGCCTCGTCCACGCCGCTCGCCAGGTCGTTGTGGTTGACGGCGTTGGCGATCAGCAGCACCGTGCCGTCGGAGTGGTCGAGCACCGCGAGGTCGGTGGCCAGCAGCATGGTCAGCTCGGGGAGCCCGAGGTCGTCCGGGTTCAGGTCCGGCAGCTTCTCCAGCCGGCGGACGACGTCGTACCCGAGGTAGCCGACCAGGCCGCCGGTCAGCGGCGGCAGGCCGTCGTCGGCGCGCCGCGGGGTGTGCAGCGCCTCCAGGGCGGCCCGCAGCACCTCCAGCGGGTCGCCGCCGGTCGGGATGCCGACCGGCGGGGTGCCCAGCCAGCGGGCGCCGCCGTCGGGGTCGACGGTCAGCGCGGCGGCGCTGTGCACGCCCACGAAGGAGTAGCGCGACCAGTTGCCCTGCTCGGCGGACTCCAGCAGGAAGGTGCCCGGGCGCTCCTCGGCGAGGCTGCGGTACAGGCCGATCGGGGTGAGGCCGTCCGCGAGGAGCCTGCGGGTGACGGGGATGACCCGGGTGTCGACGGCGAGCTTGCGGAAGGCTTCGAGGTCCATGCGGGGCGGCACCTTCTGGATTCTGGGGTCGGCTGTGGTCGGGGTGGGTCAGGAGAGCGGGAGGACGTCGGCGTCGAAGCAGGTCCGGTCGCCGGTGTGGCAGGCCGCGCCGGTCTGGTCGACCTTCACCAGCAGGGTGTCGCCGTCGCAGTCCAGGGCCACCGACTTGACCGCCTGGACGTGACCGGAGGTGTCGCCCTTCACCCAGTACTCGTTGCGGCTGCGGCTCCAGTAGGTGCAGCGGCCGGTGGTGAGCGTGCGGTGCAGCGCCTCGTCGTCCATCCAGCCCAGCATCAGCACCTCGCCGGTGTCGTACTGCTGCGCGACGGCCGGGACCAGTCCGTCCTCGGTGCGCTTGAGGCGGGCGGCGATCGCGGGGTCGAGCGCGGTGGAGCCGGGGGCGGCGGGTGTGGTGGACATGGGGCCATTGTGTCAGCCCCTCCGGACCGCGATCCGCTCCGTCCGGGCGGTGAACCGTTCGCGGGCGTCCCGTTCGGGGTCAGTTCCGCCAACCGCCTGCCGGGGGCGGCCCCGGTGGTCCATCCTCGGGGCCATGACCTCCGAGCAGCCGCCCGAAGCCGCCGCCACCCGTCCGCCCCGGAGCCTGGTGATCACCGTCGCCGCCGTCCTGGCCGTACTGCTCGCGGTGGTGGCCACCGTGCTGCTCTGGCCCGAGGACGCCCCGAAGCCCGCCGCCGCCCCGCCCCCGCCCTCGGCCACCCCGACCCCCACCCCCACCCCGACGCCGACCCCCACCCCCACCAGGTCCCAACCCCCGTACGCCTACTTCCCGGTGGGCACCTGCTTCGACCACCCCCAGCTCAGCCCCGTCATCACCAAGGCCGAACAACGCCCCTGCACCGGCGACCACGACGGCGAGGTCATCGCCACCCCCAAGCTCCCCGACGGCCTCACCGGCGAGATCCCCCTCTCCCTCGCCATGCGCGACGGCTGCAAGGACGCCGAGACCACCGCCAAGTCCCACCAGAGCGACGGCCGCACCTACTACCCCCGCCAGTTCGGCCCCGCCCTCACCAACTACAAGGACGGCTGGCGCGACTACACCTGCACCCTCACCGCCGGCAACAAACAGGGCAGCCCCAAACTCACCACCCCGCTCCACCCGTGAGCCGGGGCCCGCAGGCCCCGGCCGGCCTCCGCAGGGGCCACGGGAACTCTCCCTCCTGCACCGGAAGTCGGCACGGCCGACTTCCGGTGCAGAGAGCGGAACCGGGCCGATCCTGCTACGGAGTCAGCCGGTTGGGGCCGCGGAACAGGAAGGTGGCCTCGCGGATCGAGGGCAGGCCGAGCAGGACCATCAGGACCCGGCCGAGGCCCATACCGAAGCCGCCGTGCGGGGGGCAGCCGTAGCGGAAGGTGTTGAGGTAGTCCCGCATCGGCTCCGGGCTCATGCCCCGCTCGGCGGCCTGCGCCAGCAGCACGTCGTGGCGGTGCTCGCGCTGGGCGCCGGTGGTGATCTCCAGGCCTTTCCACAGCAGGTCGAAGCTCAGGGTCACGCCCGGGTCCTCGGCGGAGCGCTTGTGGTAGAAGGGCCGGATGCCGGCCGGGTAGTGGGTGACGAAGGCGAACTCGTGCCCGGTGACCGCCCGGAGGTGGGCCGCGACGGCCCGTTCGCCCTCCGGGTCGAGGTCGGCCTTGACGCCCTCCCGGTCCCAGCCGCCCTTGCGGAGGATCTCCTGAGCCTCGGCCATGGTGATCCGGGGGAAGGGCGTGGTGGGCACGGTGACCTCGACGCCGAACTGCTCGGCGATCGCCCGGCCGTGCCGCTCGGCGACCTCGGCGATGGCGTGGGCGAGCATCCGCTCCTCGAAGGCCATCACCTCCTCGACGTCGTCGATCCAGGCCAACTCCACGTCGACACCGGTGAATTCGGTGGCGTGCCGGGAGGTGTAGGACGGTTCGGCGCGGAAGACGGGACCGATCTCGAAGACCTTGTCGATGCCGGCCGCGATCGCCATCTGCTTGTAGAACTGCGGCGACTGCGCCAGGTAGGCGCTGCGGCCGAAGTAGCCGAGCTCGAAGACCTCGGCACCGGACTCCGAGGCGGTGCCCATGAGTTTGGGGGTGTGCATCTCGGTGGCGCCCTGCGCGTGGGCGTACCCGCGCAGACCCTGTTCCAGGGTCGTCTGCACGGCGAACACCAGTTGGGCGGCGGGGCGGCGGCGCACGTCGAGGAAGCGCCAGTCCAACCGCTGCTCCGGGCCGGTGCGGTCGTCGATCGGCAGCGGCGTGGCGGCCGGGTTGAGGACCTCGACGGCCTCGGGGACGACTTCCAGGCCGCCGAGCTTGACCTGGGCCGCCTCCACGACGCGGCCGGTGATCCGCACGGCGGACTCGGGGGTGAGGGCGTCGAGGACGGCCTCCAGCGGCCCGCCGTCGCGCCGGTGGGTGACCTGCACCAGGCCGGTGGCGTCCCGGACCAGGACGAACTGCACGGTGCGCTGCAGGCGGAGGGTGTTCACCCACCCGCAGACGGAGACGGTACGGCCGAGGTGTTCTCCCAGCTCGGAGACACGGACGCGGCTGTGGATCATTGAGGTCCTCCGGAGGACGTCGTCATGATCCCTTGGGAGTGCGGGCGAGAAGGGTGACTCGCGGTACCACCGCACTTTCGCCGCCACCGCAGTGGCGGCCTCGTTCGGCCCGTTGACGGGGGCCGGCCGGCGGGGCATTGGACCCGGGTGGGGCCGTTCCTCCCCGCGCTCGGGAGGGTCTTCGCCTCGGGACGCGGGACCGCCTTCCCAGCTGCCGGCGGCTCTCTCTGCTCGCGTGATCCCTGGCTACTCGTCTCCGTCGACGCGTTGCCCAGGAGGATACGAAGCCGCGGCGGCCGTGGCAATCGAGATTCCTCCGCAACGGAAAGCCCCGGCCCGGTCCGGCCGCGGCGGTGCACCCCTAGGCTGGCGGCATGTCGAACCACGCGCTCGCCGAGCGCCACCGCCTCGCCGAACTGCTCGCCGCCGCCGGGCCGGACGCGCCCACGCTGTGTGCCGGGTGGAGTACCCGGGACCTGGCCGCGCATCTGGTGGTCCGGGAACGCCGGGCCGATGCGGCGGCGGGGATCCGGGTCGGCGCCCTGGCCGGTCACACCCAGCGGGTGCAGGACGGGTACGCGCAGCGCCCGTACGAGGAGCTGGTGCGGTTGTTCCGGGCCGGGCCGCCGGTGTTCTCGCTGTTCGCGCTGCCCGGTGCGGACGAGGTGGCGAACACCGTGGAGTACTTCGTGCACGCCGAGGACGTCGCCCGGGCGGGCGACGACCGGGCGGTGCGGCCCGTCCCGCCCGGCCGGGCCGAGGCCCTGTGGCGGCGGCTGCCGATGATCGCGCGGTTCGAGGCGGGCCGCCGTTCCCCCGTGCGGCTCGCGCTGACCCGCCCGGACGGGCAGTCGCTGACGGTCGGTCCGGCCGGCGCCCCGGTGGTCCGGATCACCGGCGAACCGGGTGAGCTGGTCCTGTTCGTCTACGGCCGCGGGGCCCGCACCGAGCTCGCCGTGGACGGTGACGGGGACGCCGTCGAGGCGCTCCGGCACGTCCTGCCGCTCCCCTAACCGGCGGCCCTAACCCTGGTCGCCCCCGCCCGTCCCGTACTCCGGGTGCCGGACCAGCCACTCCCCCTCGCCGCCCGTCGCGGCCTCGGTGGCGCCCGAGAAGCCGTAGTGGATCGGCCCGCCGTCGTCGGTGCCCAGCCAGCGGGCGTCCGCGAGCTGCACCGAGAGGGCGGACGGGCCGGCCGGGGCGGGCTGCTCCAGCACCAGCTCGTGCGCGCCCTCGCCGGGGCGGAAGGTCACCGCGGTCTCGGTGCCGGGCCGGTGGCGGAAGGCGCCGCGGGCGTCCGCCCAGTACGCGGCCACCGTCACGGAGAGTGTGCCGTCCGGGCTGCCGGTGCCCGGCCGGACGTACTCCTCCTCGGGCACCCAGCGGGCGTGGTGCCGGAGTTCCTCGCCGGCCCGGCGCTCGTCCCAGCGCACCCAGTAGCCCGCGATCCGTTTGACGGTCATGGCCTCGCGGACGACCCGGACGGCGGTCCGTGCCGGGCCGACCGGGGCGCTGGCGGCGAGGGAGACCACCGTCACCTGTTCGTAGGTCACCTCGCCGTCGTCGGCGTACTGCTCCATCACCGGTGAACCACCTTGCCGGGTCGTCGGATTGGTCGCGCCGTCGGCCCGTTCGTCCGGGTCGCGGCCGCGTGGGACGAGCCTAGGGCGGCGGCGGGGTGCTCCGGGGCGATGCCGCCGTTCCGGCCCCGGGAGCCCGGTCGTCCGGCTACCCTGCCCGGCGCGGCCCCGCCCAGCCGCCTCCCGGCTGCGGATGTCAGTGCCCGGGGGCAGACTCGCAGGTGGCCGGGGTCCGCCCCGGGCAACCTGGTCACTCTCCGTCGAAGGGCCCCACCTCATGCTCACCACCGACTTCCCCCTCGGCTCGCCCTGCTGGATCGACCTGGGCAGCCCGGACATCCCGGCCACCGCGGCGTTCTACGGCAGGGTCTTCGGCTGGACCTTCCAGGAGGTCCCCGAGACGGGCGGCTACGGCTTCCTCCAGCTGGACGGCAGGACGGTCGGCGCCCTCGGCCACCTCGACGGCGGCGCGCGGTCCGCCTGGACGACGTACTTCCGCACCGCCGACGTGGACGCGACCGTCAAGGCGGCCGAGCAGTCCGGTGCCACGGTCCGGGTCCCGCCGATGGACGTCATGCAGGAGGGGCGGTTCGCGGCGCTGACCGATCCGCAGGGCGCCGAGTTCGCGGTCTGGCAGTCCGGGAACACGGTCGGGCTGGACGCCGTGTCCGAGGACAACACGCTGGTCTGGTCGGAGCTGCACACCCGGGACCAGGACGGCGGATTCTCCTTCTACCACGGGCTGTTCGGCTGGCGGGTGGAGAACTTCGAGCCGTCCCCGGGGATGAACTACCGGGTGATCTCCACCGCCGAGGGCGACCAGCAGCAGACGAGCTTCGGCGGCATCGCCCCGACCATGCAGCCGGAGCAGCCCTCCGCCTGGACGCCGTACTTCGCCGCCAACGACGTGGACGCGCTGGTCACCAAGGCGACGGCGGCGGGCGGTACGGTGCTGATGCCGGCCTCGGACGTGGAGAACGTCGGCCGGATCGCCTGGGTGGCGGACCCGAACGGCGCCCCGTTCGCGCTGATCAAGGGCGAGCCCCGCGAGTCCTGAGCACGCGAGTCGCGACCACGCGAGTCGCGACCACGCGTGAGGGCCCGCTGCTCAGCAGGAGCAGCAGGCCCTCACGCACGACGGATCACGTCACCGGACGGGGTGCCCGGCCTCCCGCAGCGCGTTCTTGACCTCGCCGATCCGCAGGTCCCCGAAGTGGAAGACGCTGGCCGCGAGGACGGCGTCCGCGCCGGCCTCGACGGCCGGGGCGAAGTCGCCGAGCTTCCCGGCGCCGCCGGAGGCGATGACCGGCACCGAGACGGCCTTGCGCACGGCGCGGATCATCTCCAGGTCGTAGCCGTCCTTGGTGCCGTCGGCGTCCATCGAGTTGAGCAGGATCTCGCCCGCGCCCAGCTCGGCCGCCCGGCCGGCCCACTCGACGGCGTCCAGGCCGGTGCCCCGGCGCCCGCCGTGGGTGGTGACCTCGTAGCCCGAGGCGGTCTCCACGCCCTCGCCGCAGCGCCGGGCGTCGACCGACAGCACCAGCACCTGCCGCCCGAAGCGCCGGGCGATCTCGCGGACCAGTTCGGGCCGGGCGATGGCCGCGGTGTTGACCCCGACCTTGTCGGCGCCGGCCCGCAGCAGCTGGTTCACGTCCTCGACGGCCCGGATGCCGCCGCCGACGGTGAGCGGGATGAACACCTGCTCGGCGGTGCGGCGCACCACGTCGTAGGTGGTCTCGCGGTCGCCGGAGGAGGCGGTGATGTCGAGGAAGGTCAGCTCGTCGGCGCCTTCGGCGTCGTAGAGCTTGGCCATCTCGACCGGGTCGCCGGCGTCGCGCAGGTTCTGGAAGTTGACTCCCTTGACCACCCGCCCGGCGTCCACGTCCAGGCAGGGGATGACACGTACGGCGAGGGTCACGGCTGCTTGCCTTCCAGGGCTTCCAGGGTCATTGCCAGCCCGGTGCGGTACGCGTCGATCTCGACCTCGACCATCATCCGGGAGTCGATCAGCCCGTCGACCACCACCATGGTGGCCACCGGGCGTGCGGCGTCGAAGAGTCGGCGGTGGGCGCGGCCCACCTCCTCGGCGTCGCGGGCGTGGGTGATGTACATCCGGGTGCGGATGACGTCGTCCGCGGTCAGACCGTACGCGGCCAGGGCGGAGAGCCCGACGCCGAACGCGGCGAGGGTCTGCCGGTACGGGTCGCCCTCGTGCTCGATCCGGCCGTTCACCCAGGCGGTGGTGCCGGCCACGTGCACGTGGTCGCCCGCGGCGACCGCCCGGGAGTAGCCGAACTCCTCCTCCCAGGGGGAGAATCCCGTGACCCGACCGCGTACGATCCGACCTTCCGTCATCCGGAAACCGCCTCCAGGGCCTCTTCGAGGGTGAACTTCTGCTCGTAGAGTGCCTTGCCCACGATGGCGCCCTCGACACCCAGGTCGACGAGACCGGCGATGGCGCGCAGGTCGTCGAGGGAGGAGACGCCGCCGGAGGCGACGACGGGGCGGTCGGTGGCGCCGCAGACGTCGCGCAGCAGCTGGAGGTTGGGGCCGGTGAGGGTGCCGTCGCGGTTGACGTCGGTGACGACGTAGCGGGTGCAGCCCTCGGCGTTCAGCCGCTCCAGGACGTCGAAGAGCTGGCCGCCGTCGCGGGTCCAGCCGCGGCCGCGCAGGGTGGTGCCGACCACGTCCAGGCCGACGGCGATCTTGTCGCCGTGCTCGGCGATGGCCTTGGCGACCCACTCGGGGGCCTCCAGGGCGGCGGTGCCGAGGTTGACCCGGGTGCAGCCGGTGGCGAGGGCGCGGGCGAGCGACTCGTCGTCGCGGATGCCGCCGGACAGCTCGACCTTGATGTCCAGCTGTCCGGTGACCTCGCGCAGCAGCTCGTAGTTGGTGCCGGTGCCGAAGGCGGCGTCCAGGTCGACCAGGTGGAGCCACTCGGCGCCGGCGTTCTGCCAGGCGAGGGCGGCGGCCAGCGGCTCGCCGAAGGAGGTCTCGGTGCCGGAGGCGCCCTTGACCAGGCGGACGGCCTGGCCGTCGCGGACGTCGACGGCGGGCAGCAGCTCAAGGCTCATCAGTAGCAACTCTCAGACGTTCAGAGGGTGTTGACCCAGTTGGTCAGCAGGGCGGCGCCGGCGTCGCCGGACTTCTCGGGGTGGAACTGGGTGGCCCAGAGCGGGCCGTTCTCGATCGCGGCGACGAACGGCTGCCCGTGCGTGGCCCAGGTGACCAGCGGCGGGTTGATCCGCGCGCTGTGGGTCTCCAGCTCCCAGTGCCGCACGCCGTAGGAGTGCACGAAGTAGAAGCGGGTCTCCGGGTCGAGGCCGGCGAACATCCGGCTGCCCTCGGGCACGTCCACGGTGTTCCAGCCCATGTGCGGGACGACCGGGGCGTCCAGCGGCTCGACGGTGCCGGGCCACTCGTCGCAGCCGGGCGTCTCCACCCCGTGCTCGACGCCCTTCTCGAAGAGGATCTGCATGCCCACGCAGATGCCCATGACCGGGCGGCCCCCGGCGAGCCGGCGGCCGATGATCCAGTCGCCGCGGACGGACTTGAGGCCGCGCATGCAGGCCTCGAAGGCGCCCACGCCGGGGACGAGCAGGCCGTCCGCGGCCATCGCGGTGTCGTAGTCGGAGCTGACCGTGACGTTCGCCCCGGTCCGCTCCAGGGCGCGCTGCGCGGAGCGGAGGTTGCCGGAGCCGTAGTCGAGGACGACGACGTTCTTGCCCATGTTCAGGTGTCCAGTCTCTCTGCTACGGGTGTTACAGGCGCATGAGGCCGGAGCCCAGGCACATCACGGCCCCGATGGCCAGCACCAGGATGACGCCCTTCGGCAGCTTCTGCTTCCAGAAGGAGATCACCCCGCCCGCCAGGAAGAGGCCGACGAAGAGGAGGATCGTCGCGGTCTTGTTCACAGCGCACCCTTGGTCGAGGGGAGGATGCCGGCCGCGCGCTGGTCCCGCTCGGCGGCGTAGCGCAGCGCCCGGGCCAGGGCCTTGAACTGGCACTCCACGATGTGGTGCGCGTTGCGCCCGTACGGGACGTGCACGTGCAGCGCGATCTGCGCCTGGGCCACGAAGGACTCCAGGATGTGCCGGGTCATCGTGGTGTCGTAGCTGCCGATCATCGGCGCCATGCCCGCGGGCTCGGTGTGCACCAGGTAGGGCCGGCCGGAGAGGTCGACGGTGACCTGGGCGAGCGACTCGTCCAGCGGCACCGTGCAGTTGCCGAAGCGGTAGATGCCGACCTTGTCGCCGAGCGCCTGCTTGAAGGCGGCGCCGAGCGCGAGGGCGGTGTCCTCGATGGTGTGGTGGGTGTCGATGTGCAGGTCGCCGTCGGTCTTGACGGTGAGGTCGAACAGACCGTGGCGGCCGAGCTGGTCGAGCATGTGGTCGTAGAAGCCGACGCCGGTGGAGATGTCGGTCTTGCCGGTTCCGTCGAGGTCTATCTCGACCAGGACGGAGGTCTCCTTGGTGGTGCGCTCGACGCGTCCGATGCGGGACATGAGGGGTTACAGCTCCTTGATCACTCTACGGACGGCGTCCAGGAAGGCGTCGTTCTCGGCGGGCGTGCCGGCGGTGACGCGCAGCCACCCGGGGACCCCGTTGTCACGGACCAGGACACCCTGGTCGAGGATGGCCCGCCACACGGCGTGGGTGTCGGCGAAGCGGCCGAACTGGACGAAGTTGGCGTCCGAGTCGGTCACCTCCAGGCCCGTCGCGCGCAGCGCGTCCACCAGCCGGTCGCGCTCATCCTTGAGCCGGCCGACGTACCCCAGCAGGGTGTCGGTGTGCTCCAGGCAGGCCAGCGCGGTGGCCTGGGTGACGGCCGACAGGTGGTACGGCAGCCGGACCAGTTGGACGGCGTCGACCACGGCCGGGTCGGCGGCCAGGTAGCCGAGGCGCAGCCCGGCGGCGCCGAAGGCCTTGGACATGGTGCGGGTGACCACCAGGTTGGGGCGGCCCTCGATCAGCGGCAGCAGCGAGGCGCGGTGCGAGAACTCGACGTACGCCTCGTCCACGACCACCAGGCTGGGCCGGGCGGCCTGCGCGGCCTCGTACAGCCGCAGGACGGTCTCCGCCGCGACGGCCGTGCCGGTCGGGTTGTTCGGCGAGCAGATGAACACCACGTTCGGCCGGTGCTCGGCGATCGCGGCGAGGGCGGCGTCCACGTCGATGGTGAAGTCGTCGTCGCGGGGGCCGGAGATCCAGGCGGTGCCGGTGCCCCGGGAGATCAGCGCGTGCATCGAGTAGGAGGGCTCGAAGCCGAGCGCGGTGCGGCCGGGGCCGCCGAAGGTCTGCAGCAGCTGCTGGAGGACCTCGTTGGAGCCGTTGGCGGCCCACACCTGCTCGCGGGCGACCGGGAAGCCGGTGCTGCGGGTCAGGTACGCGGCGAGGCCCTCGCGCAGCTCGACCGCGTCCCGGTCGGGGTAGCGGTTGAGGTGGCGGGCGGCCTCGGCGACGCGCTCGGCGATCCGGGCCACCAGCTCCTCGGGCAGCGGGTACGGGTTCTCGTTGGTGTTCAGCTGGACGGGGACGTCCAACTGCGGTGCGCCGTACGGGGACTGGCCGCGCAGCTCGTCCCGGATGGGCAGGTCGTCGATGTTCGTCACGCGCCGGGAACCGTCCAATCGAACCGAGCCTTGACGGCGTCACCGTGACCGGGGAGGTCCTCGGCGTTCGCCAGGTTGACCACGTGCGCGGCGACGTCCGCGAGCGCCTGCCGGTCGTACTCGACGACCTGGACGCCGCGCAGGAAGGTCTGCACCGACAGCCCGGAGGAGTGGCAGGCGCAGCCGCCGGTCGGCAGCACGTGGTTGGAGCCGGCCGCGTAGTCGCCCAGCGAGACCGGGGTCCAGCGGCCGATGAAGATCGCGCCGGCGTTGACGACCTTCGCCGCCACCGCGTGCGGGTCGCGGGTCTGGATCTCCAGGTGCTCGGCCGCGTAGGCGTTGACCACGGCGAGGCCCTGCTCCAGGTCGTCGACCAGGATGATGCCGGACTGGCGGCCGCCGAGCGCCTCGGCGACCCGCTCGCTGTGCTTGGTCCGGCCGACCTGGGCGACCAGCTCGACCTCGACCGCGTCGGCGAGCTCCGGGGAGTCGGTGACCAGCACCGAGCCGGAGGTGGGGCCGTGCTCGGCCTGGCTGATCAGGTCGGCGGCGACGTCGCCGGGCAGCGCGCTGTCGTCGGCGAGGACGGCGATCTCGGTCGGGCCGGCCTCGGAGTCGATGCCGATCCGGCCGGCGAAGAAGCGCTTGGCGGCGGCGACGTAGATGTTGCCCGGGCCGGTGACCATGTTCACCGGCGCGCACTCCTCGGTGCCCAGGGCGAACATCGCGACCGCCTGGGCGCCGCCGACGGAGTAGACCTCGGCCACGCCGAGCAGCGCGCAGGCCGCCAGGATGGTCGGGTGGACGCGGCCCCCGAACTCCTTCTGCGGCGGCGAGGTCACCGCGATGCCCCGGACGCCCGCCTCCTGGGCCGGCACCACGTTCATCACCACGGAGGACGGGTAGACCGCCAGCCCGCCCGGCACGTACAGGCCGACCCGCTCGACCGGCACCCAGCGCTGGGTGACCGTGCCGCCCGGCACCACCTGGGTGGTGTGCCCGGTGCGGCGCTGGTCGGCGTGCACGGCCCGGGCGCGGCGGATCGACTCCTCCAGCGCGGCCCGCACCTTCGGGTCCAGCGTCTCCAGGGCCTCGGCCAGCTGCTCGGCGGGCACCCGGGTGGACTCCAGCCGGACGCCGTCGAAACGCTCGGTGATCTCGATCAGCGCCGCGACCCCGCGATGGCGTACGTCCTCGGCGATCGGCCGCACCTTCTCCAGGGCGGCCGCCACGTCGAACTCGGCACGGGGCAGCAGGGCACGCGGGTCGTCCAGCGAGCCGCGGAGGTCGATTCGAGAGATCACGCCACCCAGTGTAAGGAGTGGCCGGAACGGGTGGTCCCACATTTCAGTCCGTGATACGAAAGGCGAGACGACCGGGGGGACGGGGGAAACCATGGCGGAGAGCGCCCCGGAGAGCTGGACCGACACCGAACGGGAGCTCTGGGAGGCCTTCCGCGAGGGCGAGGTCTTCGAGCGCAGATGTGGCCGGGACGACATCGACGACCCCTTCGGGGACAGCCCCTGGGGGCCGGAGCGGACGGTCGGCGCCGACGTGCTGGCCCACCTGCTGCTGGCCGGGCCGCAACCCACCGCCGGGCGGGTCGCCTCGCTGCGGATGAGCGGGGTGAAGGTCACCGGCTCGCTCAACCTGGCCGGCGGCCACCTGGAACGGTACGTCGAACTGCGCGGCTGCCGCTTCGACCACAAGATCCTCATCTCGGAGGCCTCCGCCACCACCCTGCGGATGGTCGAGTGCGCGATCCCCCGGATCGAGGCCTCCCGGCTGTCCACCACCGGCGACCTCCACCTGGCCCGCTGCCGGATACCCGAGGGCATCCGGCTCACCGACGCCAAGATCGGCACCGACCTGCTGCTCAACCAGGCCGTCATCGGCGGCGACCGCTACGGCCGCGCGATCTCGGCCGACGGGATGACCGTCCACCAGGACCTCGAAGCCGAACGCCTGGAGACCCACGGTGAGTTGAGCGTCCGCACGGCCCGGATCGGCGGCCGCCTCTCGCTCCGCGGCGCCCAGCTGCACGCCGACCCGCACAACCGCGTCTGCCTCAACGCCGTCCGGCTCAACGTCGGCCACACCCTCTACCTGACCAGCTCCGCCGACGGCGGCTGGTTCGGCTCCCGCAGCTACTACGGCTCCGGCTACGGCCAGAGCCCGGCGCCCGGCGCCCCCAGCACCCCGTTCCGCGCCTACGGCCAGGTACGGCTCTCGGACGCCCGCTTCGACGCGGCCTGCCTGATCTCCGGCGAATTCCACCTGGAGGGTGACGACGAGCTGTCGCTGCGCCGCATCCACACCCCCGAACTGCGCTTCACCTGCACCTTCCGGCCCACCGGCACGGTCTCGCTCTCCCGCGCCCGGGTCGGCAACCTGGTCGACCGCCCGGACTCCTGGCCGCTCGGCAAGCACCTGGGCCTGACCGGCTTCGTCTACGAGAACCTCCGCCCCGCCGCGGCCTTCACCGTCCAGCAGCGGATCGCCTGGCTGGAGGGCTCCGCGGTGGACTTCCAGCCGGAGTCCTACGAGCAGCTCGCCGCCGCCCTGCGCCGCGACGGCGCCGACGACGACGCCCGCGAGGTGCTGTACGCCAAGCAGCGCCGCCGCCGGGAGACCCTGCCACTGCCCGCCCGGGGCTGGGGCCTGGTCCAGGACGTCACCGTCGGTTACGGCTACCGCCCCGGCCGCGCCGGCCTGTGGCTGCTGCTCGCCTGGGCCCTCGGCAGCATCTGGTTCGCCACCCACGAACCCGCCCCGCTCAAGGCCGACGAGAAACCGCACTGGAACGCGGTGCTCTACACCCTCGACCGGCTGCTGCCCATCGTCGACCTCAACCAGGGCGCCTGGAACCCCGGCGGCACCAGCCAATGGATCGCCGCCGGCCTCGTCATCGTCGGCTGGCTCCTCGCCTCCACCGTCGTCACCGGCGCCACCCGCCTCCTCCAACGCGGCTGACCGCCGACTTCTGCACAGGAAGTCGTCCAGGCCGACTCCCTACGCAGAAGCCCAAAGCCAGGGGTTCAACGACAAGTGGATCCCCCAGCCTTCCCGCCCCGCCGCGACGTGATCGCGGCGGGGCGGAAAGCAACCGGGGCCGAATCGGGACCTGATGAGAACTGGGCGGGGCCGCCCAAGACCCCCCTCCCCTCCCGCAAACCACAGAACGACGGCTGCCCCGGCCAAAGATTGGTCGGGGCAGCCGTAAACAGCCAATCAACACCTTCCATCTAAGCCCTGCCTTTCCGTTGCCGCTTCGGCCTCGCCGAAGCGGCAACGAAATCATGCACCGCCACTCCTGCACAGGAAGTCGGCCTGGCCGACTTCCTGTGCAGAAGCCAAAAGTCGGGGTCCGACTACAAC
>NZ_JBHWIV010000123.1:0-19914 GCF_042731675.1 Kitasatospora sp. NPDC059827
CCACCGAGACGAGCACGGTGGCCAGGAAGAAGGCGTCCGCGTGGGCGGACGGCAGCGCGGCCAGGAACAGCGCGGTCATCACGGCCAGCAGCGCTTTGATCCACCGCGTCCGCTGCGGCCCGGTGCGCCCGGTGGTGCGCCCGAGGGTCAGCGCGAGCAGGACGTAGCAGAGGCAGAACGCGACGACGACGGCGTACCCGGCGAGCGCCGCCGTTCCGCTGACGTTGCCGCTCATGGCCACCGCGGTCAGCGCCGGGAAGACCAGCATCCCGGCGCCCAGCAGTATCCGCCGCAGGCCCCCCGCCCAGCGGTGGGCGGGGGCCGGCGTGCCCTCCCGGTCGAGGTCGGTCACCCTGTCGGTCACCTTTCGTCCTTCCTCAGGGCTGGGCGGCGAACAGCGTGCGCAGCTGCCGTCCGTTGAGCAGCACGGCCGCCCCGGCGAGGGCGAGGCCGCACAGGCCCTGTTCGATCTTCATCCAGACCGGGAAGACGCCCGGCACCGCGATGATCGCAGCAATCGCGACCAGCATGACGCCGGAGATGATCCGCAGCCGCCGGAAGGCGCCGCGGGAGCCGCGGGCCGCCCGGACGGTCAGCAGCAGGGTGACGGCGGCGCTGACCAGGACGATGGTGCCGCGCACCCACACGGACGGGGTGATCAGGTCGGTGTGGGAGCGCAGGGCGAAGGCCGCCAGCATGGTGAGCGCGCTGAGGCCGAGGTAGACGAGCACGAGGTGCCGTACGGTGCGGAAGGCCCGACGGGTGTCGGGGTGGTGCAGGTCGGTGGAGGTCATGGCTTCATCGTGGCCGTCGGAGCGGGGCGGCCGGCAGTGTGCTGCCACACCGCCGGACCGTGACATTTGTCAGCCCCTCGCCACCGGCGGCGACCCGGCGCCCGACCGGCTGCGCCTCGGTGCCCGACCGACGGCGGCCCGGTGCCCGGGCTCAGCCGAGGCGGACCCGGGTGCACCTGGTCACGTACGGCACGGCGATCTCGTCCCGGCCGGCCAGGTCGGGGTGGGTGGCGAGCAGCTGCTCGACGTCGGCCAGCAGCCGGGCGCGGTCGGCCTCGGGCAGGGCGATGACGTAGCTGCGGGAGGCGACCATGTCGAGGACGCCGGCCGGGGTGGTGGGGTGCTCCCAGCGGATCTCCAGTCGCTCGGGGGCGCCGAAGGGGGCCGGCAGCTCCGGTGCGGTGTCGAGCCGCTGACGGTCCGAGCGGTGCATCAGGGCGCCGAGTTCGGCGGCCCACGGTTCGGTCTCGTCCCGGACGTTCCAGATCAGGGCGAGGGTCCCGCCGGGGGCGAGCACCCGGGCGATCTCCGGGACGGCGGTGGCCTGGTCGAACCAGTGCCAGGCCTGGGCGACCACGACCGCGTCCACACCGGCGTCGGGCAGCGGGATGCGTTCGGCCGAGCCGGCCCGTACGGCGGCCTTCGGCACGGCGGCGGCCAGCCGGTCGCGCATCTGCGGGTCGGGTTCGACCGCGACCACGTCCAGCCCGGCCTCGACCAGCATCCCGGTCAACTTGCCGGTGCCGGCGCCCAGGTCGAGCACCCGTCGGGCCTCGCGGGGCACCGCGGAGCCGATCAGGGCCTGCGGGTAGCCGGGCCTGCCGTGCTGGTAGGCGGTGGCCGCGAGGCCGAAGGAGCGGGCGCGCAGCCGGCCGGCCCAGCGGCGGGTGGCGCCTTGGCGGGTCATCCCGCAGGCGCGGCCGATCTCCTCCCAGGTCGCCTGCCGGCCGCGCCGCAGCTCCTCGACCAGGTCCGTGCGCCGTTCCTCCAGTGCCTCGATCGTCTCCGAGAGCCGGTGCAGGCCGTCCAGCCCGCCACCTGCGGCCACCTGGGCCGCCACCCGCCGTCCGGGGTCGTCGTCGTCCATGGCCCGCACTGTAGGGGCGGACCGCCGAGGGCGTCAACGGTCATTGCTGGCTGGAGCAACAGGTGTTGCGCCGCGCCGGGACGTCCCCCGGAGGAGTGATCACCGCGCACCGCGAGCCACGCGTAGCACGAACTCGTCGCTGATCGTGGCGACTTGGGCCGGAAACCCTTCACATGGGCGAATCCCGGCCGGGTTGCCGGTGCGCGGGCGGCCGGGCGAGAAGCCTGGTGACGGGCGGTGGCCGACCGGACTCCGACAGGTGTGCGAGATGTCGGTCATGTCCGGCAAGTTGCCACAAGTCGGTTGACGGACAGTATTTTTGAGTTTCGGTCAGGATTGTCCTGAACTTGGCTATGCTGCAGCACCACGCCTCCGGAGCCGGTCGTCGCCCGACCCCGTTCGTTCCCACCCGTTCCCGACTTCTGTTCCGATCGTCCGATCGTTTGAGGATGCCGAATGCTTCGAGCTGGTACGTCACCCACCAGACGGCGCCCCGCGCCCCTGCTCGGCTGGATACTGCCCACCGCCGTGATGGCTGCGGCGGTCGCGGTCGCCGCGGTGGTGGTGTCGGCCGGAGCCCGGACCCAGGTGCTGTGGTGCGGGGCGACGGCCACCGTGCTGGTCGCGGTGGTGGCCGCCGAGTCCGCCCGCCGCGGTCGGGCCCTCGCCGACCTGAGGGACGAACACACCCGGCGCGTCGAGGAGTTGCACCGCAAGCTGGCCGGGCAGGAGGACGAGCTGGAGCGGATGGCCACCGGCGAACTGCGCCGGCTCGTCGGCGGCGCCCGGTACGGCTCCTCGATCGACGTGCTGCTCCAACCCTTCCAGCGCCCGAACCCGCTGCTGTCACGGAAGTTCCGCGCCTCGCTGGAGCAGGTGGTGCGCGGCATCGCCCAGGCCGTCGACGACGAGGTCAGCCGGCGCGACTCCGCCGAGCGCGCCTTCGTCAACCTGGCCCGCCGGGTCCAGGCGATCATCCACCGCCAGGCCAAGGACCTGCGGGAGATGGAGGACCGGCACGGCAACGACCCGGCGGTCTTCGACGACCTGCTGCGCCTCGACCACGGCAACGCCCTGGTCGGCCGCCTCGCCGACTCCATCGCCGTGCTCTCCGGCGCCCGGCCCGGCCGCCAGTGGACCCGCCCGATCGCCCTCTACAGCGTGCTGCGCGGCGGGATGTCCCGGATCCTCGAGTACCAGCGGGTCGACCTCCACCCGGTCACCCAGATCTCGGTCACCGGACCGGCCGTCGAACCCCTGATCCACGCCGTGGCCGAGCTGCTCGACAACGCCACCCGCTACTCCCCGCCGCACACCCACGTCCACCTGAGCGCCTCCGAGGTGCAGAGCGGGATAGCGATCGAGGTCGAGGACGGCGGCCTCGGGCTCACCGACGAGGCCCGCATCCGGGCCGAGCGCTCGATGCGCGAGGCCATGGTGTCCAAGGACTTCGACGACCTCACCGAGTCCCCCCGGCTGGGCTTCGCCATCCTCGGCCGGCTCTGCCAGGCGTACGGCTTCCAGGTGTCGCTGCGGCGCTCCGCGTACGGCGGCGTGCGCGCGGTGCTGGTGGTGCCGCAGGAACTGCTCACCACCGCTCCCCCGACCGGGCGGGCGCACGGCATCGGCGCCTTCTCCGGGCCGCGGCCGCTCCCGGCCAACCCGCCCCGGCACGCGGCCCCCGCCCGGCCCTGGGGCGCCCGGACCACCCCGGCCGGCGCCGGATCGGCCGGTGCCGGTGCCGGGGCGCCCGGCGGGCCGGGGCACTCGGCCCTGGGCACCGCCGCCGAACCGGCGCGGTCCGCCGGCATCGGGCCCTCCTTCGGCGCCACCACCCCCTGGGGGCCGCCCCCCGCCGCCGCCGGGGACGACGAGGTGGTCGTCACCGAACGCACCCCCAACGGCCTGCCCCAGCGCCGCCGCAGCCGCCCCACCGGCCGGGCCGCCTTCGCCACGCCCCCGCGCGGCACCGCCCAGCCCAGCGGCCCCACCGCCGGGCCCGCCGCCGGACCGGCCGCCCCGGCGCCCCGCCCCAAGAAGCAGCCCGGCCTGTGGCTGGAGGCCTTCATGGAGGGCTACAAGGGCACCGGCGGCACCAAGGACGCCACCCCGGGCAACCCCCCGGGCACCACCCCGGGCAACCCCCCGCAGCACAGCGCCGGACAGCCCGGTACCGAAGAGACGGCAGCGAAAGGCGAGCAGTGATTCCGCACCGCAGCAACATGGACTGGATCCTCAACGACCTCGCACACAGCGTCCCGTACGTGCGCCACGTCATCGTGCTGTCCGCCGACGGCCTGCGGATCGCCCAGTACGGCGCCGACCCCGACACCGCCGACCGGCTGGCCGCCGCCTGCGCCGGGCTGCAGAGCCTGGCCGCCGCCGTCGGGCACGAGTTCCCGCACGGCAACGGCGCGATGAAGCTGGTCGTCATCGAGGTGGACGGCGGCTACTTCTACCTGATGTCGGCCGGCGACCGCGCCTACCTCGCGGTGCTTGCCGACGAGGGCGTGGACGCCGGGCTGGTCAGCCACCAGATGCGCGACCTGGTCGACCGGATCGGCGAGCACCTCTCCACCCCGCCGCGCAACCCGGAGGTGGTCGCGTGAGCCGCCGCACCACGGCCCGCACCACGGCCCCGGCAGCGGCAGCGGCCCTGGCGACGACCCCGGCAGCGGACCCGACCAGCGCCCCCGGCGCCCGGGCGGGCACGTGAACGAGCACAGTGAGGCAGTGACATGACCGCCGACCAGGGCGGCTGGGACGGACCCGAGCCCGATCGCCTGTACGTGATCACCCGCGGCCGCAGCGGCCCCTCCGGGCCGGGCGTCTTCGACCTGGTCACCCTGATCGTCTCCCTCGCGGAGCCCACCCCCGCCATGCAGCCCGAGCACGCGGCGATCCTGCGGCTGTGCCGCTCGCCGCTCTCGGTGGCGGAGGTCTCCGCCTACCTCGAACTGCCCACGAGCGTGGTCACCGTCCTGCTGGCGGACCTCCTCGACGACGGGCGGATCGAGGCCCGTTCCGCCGTGCCCGCGGCGGAACTCCCCGACCGTGCCCTGTTGGAGGCGGTGATCCATGGACTTCAGCGGCTCTGACACCGTCGTCGGCCCGGCGAGCGCGGACCTGCTGCCCGACACCGTCACCACGGCCGTCAAGGTGGTGATCGTCGGCGGCTTCGGCGTCGGCAAGACCACCCTGGTCGGCGCGGTCAGCGAGATCCGTCCGCTGACCACCGAGGAGACCATGACCCAGGCCGGGGTCGGCGTGGACGACCCGACCGGGGTCGAACGCAAGACCTCCACCACGGTGGCCATGGACTTCGGCCGGATCAGCATCAGCGACAAGCTCGTGCTGTACGTCTTCGGCACCCCCGGGCAGGAGCGGTTCTGGTTCCTCTGGAACGGCCTGTTCGAGGGCGCGCTGGGCGCCGTCGTCCTGGTGGACACCCGCCGGCTGGAGGTCAGCTTCGAGGTGATCGGCCGCCTGGAGGACCGCGGCGTGCCCTTCGTGGTAGCCGTCAACGGCTTCCCCGAGGCGCCCAGTTACGCCCTCGACGAGCTGCGCCAGGCGCTCGACCTGCCGGCCGAGGTGCCGATCGTCGCCTGCGACGCGCGCAGCCGGCAGTCCAGCCGGGACGCCCTGATGACGCTGATGCACTACCTGTACGAGCTGGCCGCACCGCCCGCGGGCTGAGGCCCTCTCCCGTGGCCCCACCCCCGTCGTACCGCTTCCGAACCTCGTGACCCGGAGATCCTCTTGACCACCCCGTTCCCCGACGACGAAGCCGCCCCCGTCCCGCCGCCCGGCTGCCCCGCCCACGGGCACGCCGTCGAGCCGACCGGCCCCGGCGGACTGCGCCGGCTGTACGGCCCCGAGGCCGAGGCCGACCCGGCGGGCCTGTACGAGAAGCTGCGCGCCGAGCACGGCGACGTCGCCCCGGTGCTGCTGCACGGCGACCAGCGGGCCTGGCTGATCCTCGGCCACGCCGCCAACATCACCGCGATGCGCACCCCCTCGCTGTTCTCCCGCGACTCCCGGCTGTGGAGCGCCTTCCGCAACGACGAGGTCCCGCCCGACTCCCCGCTGCTGCCCGTGGTCGCCTGGCAGCCGATCTGCGTCTTCGCCGACGGCGAGGAGCACCGCCGGCTGCGCAACGCCCTGCTGGACGGCCTGAACGGCTTCGACCGGCGCGGCATCCGCCGCCACGTCCGCCGCTTCACCACCGACCTGGTCCAGGTGGTCGGGCCGACCGGCCGGGCCGAACTGATCACCCAGTTCGCCGAGCACCTGCCGATGCTGGTGATGACCAAGCTGCTCGGCATGCCCGACGAGTACGGCCCGCAACTCGTCGACGCCGCACGGGACCTGATGAAGGGCACCGAGACGGCGATCGCCAGCAACGAGTACGTGGTGGCGAGCCTGCGCCGCACCATCGCGATCAAGCACGAGTCCCCCGGCGACGACCTCACCAGCCGCCTGCTCGCCCACCCGGCCGGGCTGACCGACGACGAGGTGATGGAACACCTGCGGGTGGTGCTGCTCGCCGCCAACGAGACCACCGTCAACCTGATCGCCGACTCCTTGAAGATGGTGCTCACCGACCCGCGCTTCCGCGCCCACCTGTCCGGCGGCCAGATGACCCTGGGCGAGGCACTCGACCAGGTGCTCTGGGACTCCCCGCCGATGTCCCTGGTCGCCGGGCGCTGGGCCACCACCGACACCGAGCTGGGCGGCCAGCAGATCCTGGCCGGCGACCTCCTGCTGCTCGGCCTCGCCGCGGGCAACGTCGACCCGACCGTCCGGCCCGACCTCGCCACCCCGCTCTACGGCAACCGCTCCCACCTGTCCTTCGGGGCCGGACCGCACGAGTGCCCCGGGCAGGACATCGGCCGGCACGTCGCCGAGGCCGGGATCGACATCCTGCTCACCCTCCTGCCGGACCTCCGACTGGCCGTCCCCGAGGAGGAGTTGACCTGGAGCTCGGCCTGGATCTCGCGCCACCTGACGGCACTGCCGGTGGAGTTCACGGCGCAGGAGATCGAGCCCGACCCGGAGTCGGTCGCCGAGGCGGAGCGGGCGGCGGAGGAGGCACGGGAGCTCGCCGAGCGCGCGCTGGCGGCCACCCAGCGGGCGGCCGCCCAGGCCGCCCAGGCCGCGGCACCGGCGGCGGGCGTGGAGGCGGCACCCGCTGGGACCACGACCCCGCCCACGACCACGACCGTCCCCGCGCAGCGGCGCAGCTGGTGGGACGTCCTCACCGGCCTGTTCCGGCGCTGATCCCCGGCGCTGATTCCCGGGGCGACGTCCCCCGGGTGGCGGCGGCCGCTACTCAGCGGTCGCCGCCCCGACTCGTCCGGATGCCCCGGTGCGCGTGCAACGCACCGGTTCTGCGACGACGTTGATGAGATGGACACCGTCATCGTGCTCGAACCCGACATCCCGACCAACGTCCGGCTCCTCGGCCCCGGCCACCAGCCGGCCGATCCGGAGAACCCGGTGCGCCTCGCGCACGCCGCCCCCGCGGAGGCCTCCGGCGTCTGCGGCCCGCTCACCCTGTGCGGCCTGGACACCTCCGGCATGACGCTCGCCCCGCACCGCTCCACCGACCGGGGTCGGCCACGTGCGCACTGGAACGCCTGCCGGAACTGCCGCGCCGTCGAGGAGGGCGCGGCACCCCGCACCCCCGCTCGGGACGCCTCGGGTGCTCCGGGCGCACCCGAGGGCGACGCCCTGGCCGGGTAGGCCGCCACCGGCCCCTCCGTCCCGTCGGCGCCGCCCCCGCACCTCCGCCTCAGCCGTGCCCGTCGGTGCGGCGGCGGTGCAGGGTGAAGGTGTCGACCGGGGTGAGGTCGCCGTGCGGGCCGTCGAAGGTGTAGTAGGTGACCCGCATCGTGGTGGTGCCGCCGCGGCGGTCACCGGGGTCGACCTCGAAGGCGGCGAAGCCGTGGGTGTGGGTGCGGTCCTGGTAGGCGGCCCAGGGGGCGTCCTCGGTGAGCCAGATCGACTCCCGGTACGGCGCGCCCGGCGCGGGCCTGTCCGCCAGGCCGATCACCACCCGGCCCTGGGGGCGCTCGAACAGGTCGTCCTGGGTGGTGGCGGCGTTGCCCCCGGCACCGATGACCATGTGGACGGTGCCCCGTCCGGTGTCGGCCAGCCGGGGGTCGGTGCCGGTGGGCACCGGGGTGCGGGCGTCGTTCGGCAGGGTGCCGCGGACGGGGTGGGAGCGCTCGTAGTAGTGCTCGTGGCCGCTGACCACCAGGTCGACCCCGTAGGCGTCGAACAGCGGGCCCCAGGCCTCGCGGATGCCGAGGTCGCTGCCGGAGCCGTGCTGGGAGCTGGAGATCATCGGGTGGTGCATGCAGACCACGACCCAGTCGATCCCCCGGTCTCCCCGGGCGGTGCGCAACTCCCGCTCCAGCCAGCGCTGCTGGGCGCCGCCGGAGTAGCCGCGCAGATAGGTCTCGCCGGAGTTCTGGATGGCGACGTCGTCGTTGGCGAGGCTGATGAAGCGCACCGAGCCGACGGTGAAGGCGTACCACATGCCCCGGGTCTCCTCGTCGCGGTCGGCGGCGGAGGCGGGGAGGGTGAAGTAGGCCTGGTAGCCGGCGGCGCCGATCGGGCCGTTGCCGCCCTCGTTCTCGTGGTTCCCGGCGCAGGGCATCCAGGGGCGCAGCCGGGTCGATCGGCTGTTGTTGATGAACCAGTCGGCCCAGATGGCGGTGCGGCTCTGCCCGTGCCGGCCGCCGTAGGAGGCGTAGCAGAGGTCGCCGTTGACCAGGTTGAACAGCGGGCCGACGCGTTCGACGGCGGCGACGATGTCGGCGGCGTGCGGGCTGCCGATCTGGCTGGTGGTGTACACCGGGTACTTGCCGAGCGGTGAGGGCATGCCGTTCGGGAAGTCCACCTTGCGGCGCAGGTTGGGGGTGGCCTGGTCGCCGAAGCTGGTGAAGGTGAAGGGGGTGCGGCCGCGCGGGGCGGTGGTGAACGTACCGGTCTCCGGGTTCGCGCCGTCGTGCCCGGCGCTGTACAGGTACGTGGTGGCCGGGCGCAGTCCGGTGAGCCGGGCGTGGTGGACGTACACCTCGTCCTTGCCGAGGGAGTCCCGGTAGGTGCGGGTCTCGGCCTCGACCACCGCCCCGGTGCCGCCCTCGGGCGTGCCGAGCCGGACCAGCGGGCGCCGGACGGACTGCGGGGTGAGCCAGGAGACGGTCATCTCGGTGGCCGGGTCGCTGCCGAACTGCAGGTGCAGGCCGCTCACCGAGGGCACCCCGATCCGGTGCGGCCGGGCCTGCAGCAGCGGGCTCGCGGGCGGGTCGGCCGCCCCGTCGTCCGCCGCCGCCGGCCCGGCGACGGCACCCCCGCCGACCAGGGCGGCCCCGGCCACCGACGTGCCCTTGAGGATGGACCTGCGTGCGATCGTCATGACGCTCCGTCTGCCGAGTGGGGGTTCGGGACCCGCAGCACTGTAACGACATGAGCATGCAAAGGCGATCACTTTTCCCACGCAGAGCCGAAGCACCCGCCACGCCCGCGCCCCGGACCGGTAGGTTGTCGTGATGACCGATTCCCTCCCGCCTGGCGGCCTCGTGCTGGGTACGGACGAGCTGACCGACCGCTGGGCCGACGCGTGGCGGCCGGAACAGGCCGCGGAGCGGCTGGACGGGCTCGGCGCGAGCTGGTGCGTCGCGGCGGGCTGGGCGCTGGACCTGTTCCTCGGGCGGCAGACCCGGCCGCACGGCGATCTGGAGATCGCGCTGCCGGCCGCGGCCTTCCCCGAGCTCCGGGCACGCTTCCCGGAGTTCGTGTTCGACGCGGCGGGTCACGGGCGGGTCTGGCCGGCGGCCGACGCGGCGGCGCTGGCGGCCACCCACCAGACCTGGGTGCGGGAGCCGTCGAGCGGCCGCTTCCTGCTCGACGTCTTCCGTGAGCCGCACCGGGGCGATACCTGGATCTGCCGCCGGGACGAGCGGTTGCGGTTGCCGTACGATGCGGTCGTCGAACGGACGGCGGACGGGATCCCGTATCTCGCACCGGAGTTGGTGCTGCTCTTCAAGGCGAAGATGATGCGGCCCAAGGACCGGGCGGACTTCGACGCCGTACTGCCGTCGCTGGACCGAAGGCGGCGCGAGGCCCTGCGCGGGTGGCTGGCGCTCGTGCATCCGGGCCATCCCTGGGCGGAGAGCCTGGCGGGCTGACCGGGCCCGGCGCACACCCACGATCGTTGGAGAGCAGCACGGCATGGAACTGACCAGGGGCGACAAGCGCGCGATCGCGGCGGTGGGGCTGATCTGCGTCGGGGTGGCGGCCTGTTACGCGTGGGGTGGTGACGGGAGCGGATCCGACGACCCGCTCCCGTACAAGCGTCGCCCCGCCTCACTCCTGTTCCGGATCGATCTGGCGGACCCGGACGCGCTGCACACGACCGTGGCGGCCGACGACCGCACCATCACGCTGGACGCCTCCTGGAGCGGCTGCGACTACAAGCCCGACCTGGTGGTGAGGGAATCGGCCGACCAGGTCACCCTGATGCTGAACCGCCGCGACGCCTCCGGCCCGGACATCGGCTGCGAGGACGGCGGCATCGCCCGGCTCACCGCCGTCCTCCACCGCCCGCTGGGCGCACGCGCGTTGACCGACGCCGTCACCGGCAGGCCCGTCCCCCACGCCCACGGCTGAGGCCGCCCTCCGATCACGGCGGGTCTCCGTACTCGCCGGCGTGGTTCCGAACGGCCCTGGCGACGACGGCGAAGCCGTGGTCGAGCATCTCCCGCTCGGCCTTCGACCCACGCGAACAGCGGCAACTCCACGACCTGTCGGCCCGCTTCGTCGCGCAGGAGGGACCGACGGAGAGCCGAGGCACAGGCCGGTACGGGGTCCAGCCAAGGTGCGTGGGGACGGGCACGCCCTTGTCCTTGAGCGCGATGGCCAAGGTGAGCATGTCGTCCTCGATGACCTTCGGCCGGCCGCCGTGGTTGCCCTTCGCGGTGGCGCTCTGCTGACCCTCCAGGGTCTTCTCCCGGATGTAGTTGCGCTCGATCTGGGCTGCGGCGGCCAGGACGGCGAAGAACATCGAGCCCATGCCGTTGGGGTCGTAGACGCCGCTGAGCGGACCGGTGAGGAGTTCGAGCAGGATGCCGTGCCCCTGTAGGTCGGCCGACAGCTGCATCAGCTCGGCCGCGTTGCGCGCGAGGCGCTTCATCTCGTGGACGGTCAGGATGACCGCCTGGTCCGGCGCGGCCTCCTTGAACTGCCGGGCGAGGGTGAGCGCGGCCTCCACCTGCGGGCGGATCTTGATCCGGGTGCTGATCTTCTCCTGGAAGATCTTGAAGCAGCCCGCGGCCTGCAGTGCCTCGATCTGGCTGGCGAGCTCCTGCTGGGCGGTCGAGCAGCGGGCGTACCCGATCCGGATCGGCGGGGCGGCGTCTTCGGGTGCCGGGGCAAGCAGCGGGGCCGGCCGCCGCTGCCACGGCTTGCCCGGCGCGCGGTCGCCAGGGACCAGAACCTCCAGGTCCTCGCGCAGCGCGGGCACGAGGATGAAGCGCGGCGTGTGGTACTTGGCCGCGGTCTTCCCGCCGAGGGTCCGGCACGGGCTTCCGGCCGGGGCTTCGCACTTCGGGCAATCGTTGTATTCCACGCATCGGTCCGATGAGCCAGCCTCAATGGCAGCGTCTCCCTGCTCCGGCAACCGACCGGATGTCCCCCGCCGTCACTCCCTGGTTGCGGTCGCAGTCACACCGAAGGTGAGCGCGCCCGTCAGTAGCGCGAACACGAGGGTGAAGGCCGCCCACTGTCCGACGGAGTCGACCTGGTTGCCGAGCCCGAGCAGCTGCCAGGCGGTGTCCCGCAGCGCCAGTGAGGCCGGCAGCGCCGACGCGCCTGCGGTGGTCGCGATCCGGGCGGCCCGTCGCGTCCCCGACGCAGGAGGAGACGCGGCGAACCGCAGGGCAGTGTTGCCGATCATCACGAAGGCGAAGGTGCCGCCCGCGAAGACCGCGGCCTCCACGGTGAAGAGCAGCACCCCGGGCCAGCCCTCGCCGGAGGCCAGTCCCGTGGCGACCAGCAGGCCGGCGGCCACGGCGGCCACGGCGGCGAGCGGGGCGAAGCGCAGGCGCACGAAGCCGAGCACCTTGCCGCGGCCGATCAGCGCGGCGAGTGCGCGCCCTGCGCGAGAGCGAGGGCCGGCGAGGAGGTTCGCGAGGGGCACGAGGTCGTCCAGCCAGTCCCCGCCCATGTCCTCGGCTCCGCGCACCGGCTTCGGCAGCCGCCGGATCGCCCGGCGGTACAGCAGCAGGCTCTCGACCGTCACCCCGGTGAGCGGCAGCAGGGATGCGATCAGCCAGGGGGTGGTGCCACTGTCCCAGGACGCGCGGTCCGCCCGCGCGGCCACCGCCGCCCAGTCGGTGGCGAGGGTGGCGGCGACGAGCAGCGTGCAGACCAGGGCGGCCCGGAGCACCTGCTCGATCCGGTAGCGCGGCAGCGGCCGGTCGCGGCGGCACAGCAGTGTCCTTGCCCCGCCGAGCGCCCCGAGGAGGGGGACGAAGAACATGGTGAAGGTCACCACCGCGTCGTACGGATCGTCCTGCCAGGGACTGCCCGCCCGCACCACGCGAACCTGTGTCGTCAGGTAGGCGAACAGGGTGAAGGCGGCGGCTCCGGCGGCGGACGTCAGCAGCGCCGCGGCCGCGGCAGGCCGAGCGGGGTGTCCGGCCTCCAGCTGATTGATCGTCAAGTCATTGCGCATGACGGCGATAGTACACACCGCGTAGTACGTGGCGTGTAGTTCGTAGCACGTAGTATGGTGCTCCGTCAGATCGGAAGGAGCGATATGCAAGCCAACGATGCCCAGACGCTGGTGCTCTGCGCGCTGGCCGACGGGCCGCTGCACGGATACGCCATCAACACGGCGATCGAGGAGCTGACCGGGGAGCGGCTGGGCCCTGGCAGCCTGTACGGGGCGCTGGCCAGGCTGGAGTCGAAGCGGCTGATCGAGTCGCTCGACGGGCAGGGCCGCCAGCGCCCGGTGCAGTTGACTGCTCTCGGCCGCGAGGTCCTGGAACGCGAACTGCGCGCCATGGCCCGGGTGGCGAACGCGGGACTGCGGCGCCTGGGGGTGCACCCGGCGTGAGCGTCGTCACCCGCAGCCTGGTCAGGCTCTATCCGGACGCCTTCCGCGAGCGCTGGGGCGCGATGGTGGAGGACGAGGCCCGGGGCGCGGGCTGGAAGTCCTGGCCCAATCTAATCGCGGGCATCGTGGACATGTGGCTTCACCCGGCCCACTGGCCCGCCGACTCCCCGGTACAGCGCCAGCGGCGGGTCGCCACCATGGGCATCACCGTCGCCCTCGCCGCCTGGTTCCTGAGCCACCTGGCCGCCGAACAGGCCGGTCCCTTGCCCGCCGACGGCGTCCGGGAGCAGGTCACGCACAGCTGCACCACCCTGCTGCTGCTCGGCATCGCCCTGGTCGCTCCCCGGCCCCGGCCCACGCTGGGCGCCGCGATCACGTTGCTGGGCTGGGCGCTCCGTCGCCTCGCCGGACCGACGCTCCTCGGCACGACCGTGGTCGTTCTGGTGCACGGCGGCGTCGACGCGGACGCCTCGCCGCCCACCCTGCGCACCGCCGTGCTCGCCGCCTGGTGGATCACCCTGGGCCTCGGAGCGATCCAGATCCCTCGCATCTTCACCGGCGTCGGTGCGGACGCCGTCGTACCACCCGGCACCGGCCGACTCCGCGTCGGTGTCTGGACCCTCGCCGGCGCCAGCGCCACCGGTGGCGCGACCATCCTCGGACTCTCGCTCATCGGTGACGGCTTCCATCCGCTCGGCGTCGGCATCGGCGTGGGCCTGCTGCTGCTGACGGCGGTGTGCGCGGGCACCCTGCGCGACCTGCGCGACCTGCCGTCGGCCTCGTAAGCCACGCGGCACCCGCCTGACCATGGCCCGCCAGAACCGGCAGCCGCTCCCGACCCACTTGGAGGTGCCCATGCCCGACCTGCTCCGCTCCCTCTACACCCGCCGCCTGCGTCGTCAGGTCATAGCCGGCCCACTGCCCAGGCACGTCGGGCTGATCATGGACGGCAACCGCCGCTGGGCCCGGCAGATGGGCATGGCCAACCCGAGCCTCGGCCACAAGGTGGGCGCCGAGCACGTCGAGGAGGTGCTCTCCTGGTGCGAGGCCCTGGGGATCAAGCACATCACCGTCTTCGTCTGCTCGACCGAGAACCTCCAGAGCCGCGGCGACACCGAAGTCGCCTACCTGATGCGGCTGATCGAGCAGGTGGTCCTCGATCGCCTCACCCGCCCGGACGCCCGCTGGCAGGTCCACCTCGCCGGAATGACCGACGCCCTGCCCGACAGCACCGCTCGCGCCCTCAAGGAGGCCGTCGAGGCCACCCGCACCTTCACCACCGGCGCTCACGTCACCCTGGCCGTCGGCTACGGCGGCCGTCAGGAGGTCGTCGACGCCGTGCGCGACCTGATGTACGCGCGAGCCGAAGCAGGCGCGTCACTGACCGAGGCCGCGGACGCCCTGACCGTCGACGACATCGCCCCGCACCTGTACACCGCCGGCCAGCCCGACCCCGACCTGGTCATCCGTACCAGCGGCGAGCAACGGCTGTCGAACTTCCTGCTCTGGCAGAGCGCCTACTCGGAGCTGTACTTCTGCGAGGCCTACTGGCCCGCGTTCCGCGAGGTCGACTTCCTGCGCGCGGTCCGTAGCTTCGCCGCCAGGCAGCGGCGCTACGGCGGCTGAGTTCCGGTCTCGTAGGGCGGCAGCGGCTCGGCCGGTGCCGCCCCTTTCCGCGCGTCGTGCAGCTGGGCGTCCTCGTGGGCCAGCCGGGCGGCGGCCTCGGCGGGGGTGGTGGGCAGGCTGCCGTCCCGGACCAGGACGGCGAGGGCGGCCGGGCCGTGGAGGAGGGCGAGGAAGGTGTCCTCGCGCAGCACGCGGACGGCCTTGACCTCGGCGCCCTCGGCGTGCAGGGCGAGGGCGCGCTGGTGGGCGGCGGCGGGGATCGGCGTCAGGGTGGCACGGTCGCTGCGGAGGCGGCCACGGTCAGCACTCGTTCCCGAGCGCGGTGGCACCGGACGTGAGCGGGTGGGAGCGCATGGGGGTCCTTGTCGGTCCGGGGATCACGGTGCGGGGGGGTCAAACTACGGAGCTGCCGAAGCGGCGATCAAGGCGATCTGATGGTCACTTGAGCCTTACCGCCCAGTAGCCCCACGACTCCAGCCGAACGGCGGGCCCCTCCCCCGCCGTCCGACGGGCCCCGGGCACGCGCCCACCCCCGGGCGCGCCGCGGCCCCGACGGCCGGGGCTGCGTCGGGGCCGGGGCGGGTGCGGGGAGGTCAGGGGCAGTGCTTCCAGGCGAGGTGGTAGGTGGTGTTGATGTTGCCGTCGGTGGAGTCCATCGTCATGAAGCTGGTGGTGTGGGCCTGGTCGGAGCTGCCGCCGGCGACGCGCAGTTCGGTGTTGATGTTGAAGTTGCGCTCCTCGCCGCAGGGGGCGAAGACCAGGGCGGCGACGTCGACGGTGTCGGTGGCCTGCCAGCTGTCGTCCGTCGGGCCGTCGAAGCGGTGGCTCTGGTAGCTGGTCTGGGGGTCGCCCTGGAAGTAGTAGTTGGCCCGCTCGGTGCCGTTGGCGCCCTGTTCCAGGTGGGCGAAGCCGCGGTAGTCGGCGGATGCGATGGCGTAGGTGAAGCCCTGGGGGACGTGCACCCGCAGGTCGAGCTGGCAGTTCTTCCGGAAGTCGGTGGGCTTGGAGCCGACGCCCACCTGGGCGAGGTAGCTGCTGTACGTCACGGTGAAGGCGGTGTTGTCGGGCGAGACGGCGACGGCGGCGGTTCCGGCCGGACAGCCGGAGCCGTTGACGGTCGCGACGTCGATGACGATGCGGTCCGGCGGGGTCGGCAACGAGTCGCCGCCGAAGGTCGAGGTGCCGACCAGTGCGGCGGTCGCGGTGGCGGCGACGGCCAGGGTACGGAGCAGCATGGGCTTCCCCTTCGATCGTCCACGGAGGTTCGGGGGCGGAGCGGCGCGCGGCGGCGCAGGGCGGCGCTGCGGACGAGGCCGAGCGCGGCCCCCTCGTGTTTGACGTGGATATGTCAGCACATCGCGCGGACGGTGTACAAGGGGTGACGCATGGTCACTATCGACGGGCCCGGCGGCCCCCCGGGTGACCTGCGGGCGTGGGGCACGGGTCCGGTGGATCGGGCACCCGCATAGTCGGAGGACTGATCACACCTTCCGATCGTGAGACGAGACGACCGTGCCCCTCCCCCGCCGCCGGACCGCCGTCACGGCCCTCGCCCTGCTGCTCGCCCTCCCCGGCTGCGGAGCCCCGACACCCACGCCGAACGCCACCGGGGACCGGACCGCGACGGCCACCACCACGGCCACCACCGCGGCAGGAGGCCAAACCCCCTCCGGGCCAAGGGCGTTCACCCTGGTCGCCACCGGCGACGTCCTGCCGCACACCGAGATCATCCAGCAGGCGAAGGAGGACTCCGGCGGCACCGGCTACGACTTCACCGCCATGCTGGCCGGCGTCAAACCGCTGATCAGCGGCGCCGACCTGGCCATCTGCCACATGGAGACCGTCTACGGCGCCGACGGCGGCCCGTACACCGGATACCCGGCCTTCAAGTCCCCGCCGCAGGTCGCCAAGGCGCTCACGGACGCGGGCTACGCCTCCTGCGACACCGCGTCCAACCACACCCTGGACGACGGACCGGCCGGCATCCGCCGCACGCTCGACGCGATGGACGCCGTCGGCCTCGCCCACACCGGCTCCGCCCGCACCGCCGAGGAGGCCGGGAAGCCCGCGCTGCTGCGGGCGGGCGGCGCGACGGTGGCCCAACTCGCTTACACCTACGGCACCAACGGCATCCCGCTCCCGAAGGACGAGCCGTGGGCGGTCAACCTGATCGACCGGGACCGGATCCTCGCCGACGCCCGCGCCGCCCGGGCCGGGGGCGCCGACCTGGTGGTGGTCAGCATCCACTGGGGCACCGAGTGGCAGGACACGCCGAACGAGCAACAGCTCACACTGGCGCGCGAGTTGGCCGCAGCCGGCGAGGGGCCGGGCCGCCCCGACGTCGACCTGATCCTGGGCACCCACGCCCATATCCCGCAGGCCTACGAGAAGATCGGCGACACCTGGACGGTCTACGGCCTCGGCGACCAGCTCGCCGGGCACATGTTCACCCACGGCGACACCGAGGACCCGCGCGGCAACTGGAGCTCGCTCGCCCGCTTCACCGTCGGTCCGCCCGCCGGGCCGGGGCAGCGCTGGACGGTGAGCCGGGCCGAGTTCGTCCCGCAGATCACCGACCTCGGCCCGCCCTACCGGGTGCTCGACCTGCGCGAGGCCGTCCGCCGCAACCCGGGCCGCGCCGACTGGGCCCGCGCGCTGGACCACATCCGCACGGTGGTGCTCAGCCGCGGCGCCGGCGCGGCGGGCCTCACCATGGCACCGTGACGCCCTCCGGGCGGCCCGCCGGGCCCGCCTCCTGGGAGGGGGCAGGCCAGCGGCCTGCCTACGGCTTGCGGCCCACGCCCCCGTACACCGAGACCTGGCCGTCGAGCCGCTGCGCGGGGTCGCCCAGTTCGGGGTGCCACCGGTTGATCAGGACCACGCCGGGGTCGTCCAGCTCCAGGCCGGTGAAGAAACGTTCCACCTCGGCGTGCGAACGGGTGTGGACCTCTATTCCGGCCTCCGCGTAGCGCCGGGCGCCCGCCTTGGCCGCCTCGGGCGCGTTGTCGGCGGTGCCCGCGCTCAGGGCCAGGAAGCTGCCGGAGGGCAGGGCGTCCACGAGCTTGCGCACGGGCGGGTGCGCGGCCTCGTCGGAGAGGAAGTGCACGATGTTGATCAGCGTCAGCGCGACCGGCTGCGTCAGGTCCAGGGTGGCGGCCACCCCCGGATCGGCCAGGAACCTCTCCGGCTCGCGCAGGTCGCCCTCGACGTAGGCGGTGCGCCCCTGCGGGGTGCTGCTCAGCAGCGCGCGCGAATGGGCCAGCACGATCGGGTCGTTGTCGACGTACACCACCCGGCAGGCCGGGTCGACCGCCTGGACGATCTCGTGCAGGTTCGGCGCGGTCGGAATACCGGTGCCGACGTCCAGGAACTGGCGGACGCCGTGCTCCTCGGCCAGCCGGCGCACCATCCGGTGCATCACCGCGCGCGCGGCGGCCGCGGCGGTCCGGGCCTCCGGGAGGTCGGCGAGCACCCGGTCGCCGACCTCGCGGTCCGCCGGGAAGTTGGTCTTCCCGCCGAGCAGGTAGTCGTAGACCCGCGCGGAGTGCGCCCGGTCCGTCCGCAGGTCCACCTGCGGCGGCGGCTCGAAGTCCACCTCGGTCAGCCAGCTCTCCGGCCCGTTGCCGTCCATCGTCGCCCTCCCCGTCCGGCGTCTGGTCCGGACCACTCAACCACAGGACGTGAACGTCCGTCAGGCGGTTCCCGGTGTCCGCTGAACCCCGGATTCCGCCTCCCGGAGCGCGGCGGTGAAGGAGGGCACCCGCATCGCCGTCAGCAGGCCCAGCACCGGCCCCGCCGTACAGACCGTGACGTAGAACGGGATCAGCCCGAGGTTGCCGTGGGAGTCCAGCCACGCGGCGAGCAGCGGGAAGGTGCCGCCGAAGGCCGCGATGGTGGCCGCGTTGACCACGCCGAGGCCCACCGCGCGCACCTCGGTCGGGAACAGCAGACCGGTGAACACGTTGAGCGTGCCGAGCACCGTCGCCACCATCATCCCCAGTAGCACGGCCACGAGTTGGAAGGGCAGCCAGCCCTCGCGCAGCCCGGCCAGCAGGAACCCGACCAGCGGGACGGGCAGTCCGAACCCGATCCGGGCCACCGGCAGCAGGCCGAAGCGGTCGGCGGCCGCGCCGGTGAGCAGCATGGTGGCCAGCACCACGGCCAGCACGACCGTCATGAAGGAGGCCGCCCGCTCCTTGTCGATGACGTGGTAGGCGGCGGCGTACTGCGGCAGGTAGGTCAGCGCGAAGTAGTAACCGACCGTGCCGCCCAGGGTGTTGAGGAAGACGGTGAGCACCGCCCAGCGGTGCTCCCGGAGCGTGCGCAGGAACGGCGGGCGCCCGCCCGGCCCGGCGGCGGCCCGGGCGCGGTGGAACTCGGCGCTCTCCGGCGCGGCCCGCCGCACCCACACCGCGCCCAGCCCCAGCAGCGCGGCGGCCACGAAGCCCCAGCGCCAACCGCCGTTCTCCAGACCGGACTTGCCGATGGTGTGGATCAGCAGGGTGAGCACCCCGAAGGAGAGCAGCGAACCCAGGATGATCCCGCCGTAGGAGACCGAGCTGAACGCGAACCGGTGCCGGGGCGGCGCCGTCTCGGTCACGTACGCGGCCACGCTCGGCGCCTCCCCGCCGAAGGCGAGCCCCTGCACCACCCGCACCACGACGGCCAGCACCGCCGCCCAGACGCCGATCGTCCGCTGCCCCGGCAGGACGGCGAGGCCCAGGCTGGCGACGGCGATCACGGCCATGCCGAGGCTGAGCGCGAAGCGCCGCCCCCGGGTGTCACTGAGCCGGCCGATCAGGTACGAGCCGACCGGGCGGGCGACGAAGCCGACCGCGAAGGTGGCGTACGCGGCGAGCGTGCCGCTGACCCCGCCCTTGCCGTGGCCGAAGAGGTCGGCGGCGAAGTAGGGCGCGAGCACGGCGTACACGTTCCAGTCGAAGGACTCGACCACCGACCCCACCGTCGCCGCCGCCAACTCCCGTCGCCGGCCCCCGTCGTGCTCCCCGTCATGGGCGGGGGCGGTATCGATGCGATCTGTCATGGCGTCAGCATGGCACCGTTCGACCTGCGGCGGAATCGGGTTCGGGGACCGCTCCGGCGCGGGCCCGACGACCCGGCGACGGCCGGCGCACGGTCGGTGCGTCGACGAACCACGGCCGGTGCGGCGGGGGGGGGGGGGGGGGGCGGCGCGCGGGGCCGGGCCCCGCCCGCCGCCCCCCCCGCCCGCGGGCGGCCGGGGGGCGGGGGGGGCGGCCCCCCGGGCCCGCCCCCGGCGC
>NZ_JBHWIV010000124.1:0-19462 GCF_042731675.1 Kitasatospora sp. NPDC059827
GCGGGGGCCCGCGCGGCGCGGCGCGGATTCGGGCTCGGAGGCCGAGCCGGGAGCCCGTCGTCAGCGCTGGGCGACGTCCACGTTCTCCAGTACGCCGACGGCGTCCGGGACCAGGATCGCGGCCGAATAGTAGGCGCTCACCAGGTAGGAGATGATGGCCTTCTCGTCGATTCCCATGAACCGGACCGAAAGGCCCGGCTGGTATTCATCCGGAATTCCGGTCTGGTGCAGGCCGACGACACCCTGGTTGTGGTCGCCGACGCGCATCGCGATGATCGAGCTGGTGTGCCCGCCGATGATCGGGATCTTGTTGCACGGGAAGATCGGCACCCCGCGCCAGGCGTTGACGTGCTTGCCCTCGACCTCGACGGTGCCCGGGTTGAGGCCGCGCTTGCTGCACTCCCGGCCGAAGGCGGCGATGGCCTTGGGGTGGGCCAAGAACATCTTGGTGCTGCGGCGGCGGCTCAGCAGCTCGTCCATGTCGTCCGGCGTGGGCGGGCCGGAGTGGGTCTGGATCCGCTGGTCGTACTCGGCGTTCTCCAGCAGCCCGAACTCCGGGTTGTTGACGAGCTCGTGCTCCTGGCGCTCGCGCAGCGCCTCGATGGTCAGCCGGAGCTGGTGCTCGGTCTGGTTCATCGGCTGGTTGTAGAGGTCGGCGACGCGGCTGTGCACCTTGAGGATGGTCTGGGCGACGCTCAGCTCGTACTCGCGCGGCTTGAGCTCGTAGTCCACGAAGGCGCCGGGCAGGTCGTACTCGCCCTGGTGGCCGGCGGAGAGGCCGATCGCCGCCTCGCCGTGCTTGTTCTGGGCCTGCTGGAAGCCGTTCAGGTACTCCATGATCTGCAGCTGCAGCGACTCGGAGCGGTCGTGCAGCTCCTGGAAGGAGGGCCAGGCGAGCGCCATCACGGTGCCGGAGGTGGCGGCGCGGACGGTGTACGGCCAGGCGCCGTCCTCCTCCTGGAGCGCCTCGTCGCCCAGGTGGTCGCCGTCGGCGAGGGTGCCGACCACCGTCTCCTCGCCGTACTTGCCGGTGCCGAGCCGGTCCAGCTTGCCGTGCGCGATCAGGAAGACCTCGGTGATCGGCGTGCCGGCCGTGACCAGGACGTCGCCCGGGGCGAACTGGCGCTGCACGAAGCGGCCGGCCAGCTCCTCCAGCACCGCGTCGTCCTGGTAGCCGCGCAGCACCGGCACCTCGGCCAGCGTCTGCGGGACGATCCGCACCTCGGAACCGGTCTTGACGAAACCCACCCGGCCGCGGCCGATCTTGTGGCGCAGGCGGCGGTTGACCCGGTACGTGCCGCCGGAGACCTCCACCCAGGGCAGCATCCTGAGCAGCCAGCGCGGGCTGATGCCCTGCATCTGGGGCGCGGACTTGGTGGTGGTGGCGAGGTTCCGCGCGCCCGCCGTGCTCAGTGACTGCTGCTGCCGGATCTCCGGCTGCGCGCCCGGCGCAGGAATACCGGCATTGGTTTCGGTCGACATAAGGGAGGCCCTTCGCATGCCCGATGAAGTGTCGCCTTGCGCATTCATGTTGCAGCTTCATGGTGGGCCCGTTCGGGGGCGTCCCGCAATCACTCATTCGAGTGGTTCCGAATAACCGAACAAATAGTACGACTAGATCACCTGATCGATATTTGTTCGACTATTTATTCGAAACTACCGGAACCCCGACCCACCATCTTCCCCCATCGACCGCCCGCCCGCGCCACCCCTTGACAGATCCGGTCCGCGCCCACCCTGCCGTTCGAAGCCGTCGAACGGACCGCTAGCGTTCCCTGACCCTTCGTCAACTACGGTCCGGGAGGCGTCGCCGACCCGGACTCCCCCGTGCTCGCCGCCGCCGACCACGGCACCCCGGAACCCGCCGACCTGCCCACCGACGCCTACGTCCGCTACGCGCTCGACGGCGGGTCCGCACCCCGGAGGAACTGCTGGGCGCCGTCGAGCGGATCGAGGGCGACGGGCACACCACCTGCCTCAAGCCCACCGCCGGCGCGGGCGGCGCGGGCTTCCGGGTCCTCACCCGGAAACCGTACGACCCGGCCCGGCTGGCCGGCTGGGACCACCGGGTGCAGGTCGACCAGGTGGCCGCGGCACTGGCCGCCCCCGCCGCCGGGGGCGAGCCGCTCAACCTGCTGGTGATGCCGTACCTGGACGGGCCGGAGGTCTCGGTGGACTGCCTGGCCGACCGGGACGGCCACCCGCTCACCGTGGTCGGACGGACCAAGGACGGCCGCCGCCGGGGCTTCACCACCGACGAGCGCTACCTGGAGCCGGTGCGGCGGCTGGTCGCGGCGAGCGGGATGGCGTACCTGTGCAACGTCCAGTTCCGCGAGTGGCAGGGGCGGCCGGTGGTCATCGACGTCAACACCCGCCCGGCCGCCGGGCTGTACCAACTGGGGCTGTGCGGGCTCAACCTGGCCTGGGACGCGGTGCGGCTGGCGCTCGGGGAGCGGGTCGAGGCCGGCGGGCCGCCGGACGTGGCGGGGATCGAGTACACCCTGGTGTCGGGGATCCAGCCGGTGCTGCCGCGGCGGGTGCCGGTGCGGTCGTAGGGGCTCGCCCCGGGTCCTAGAGCGGGCCGTTCCAGTCCAGCGTCGGCTCCAGCACCCCCTCCAGGGTGAGCAGCCAGCGCTTCACGTCGATCCCGACCCGGCCGCCGCCGAAGCCGCCGATCCCGTCCGCCGCCACCACCCGGTGGCAGGGCACCAGCAGCGGGACCGGGTTGGCGGCCATCATCTGCCCGACCGTCCGGGCGGCCAGGCCGGGCTCGGTGACGTCCTCGAACACCCCGCTGCGGGCGGCCAGTTCGCCGTAGGTGACGGTCTGCCCGTACGGCACCTGCTCCCAGAGCGTGCGCAGCACGGCGCGGTGCGGCCCGGAGCTGAGGCTCCAGTCGATCGGCAGGCCCAACTCGCGGGTGCGGCCCGCCAGGTAGGCGCCGGTCCGCTCGGTCACGGCGGCGATCTTCGCCGGGTCGGTGCACGGCGGCACCTCGCCGTCCCGCCCGCCGTAACCGGCCGCCGCCACGCCCAGCGGCGTCACCGCGATGTGCATCGGGCCGCTGGGCAGCGGGGTGGGCACGGTCAGCCAGGACAACGACGACTGCGGCACGCTCGGGCCCCCGCCCTCCACCGGGTCGGACGGCGGGCGTACCGGCGTCCGAGGGGCTGGTCCGCCCCGCTCGCCATCGTACGGCGGGGCGGCGGGGCGTCCGGTGGGGTGCTGGAAGGTGGGGTATCGGGGGTGCTCAGGGTGCTGCGGGTGCTCGGAGTGCTGCGGGTGCTCGGAGTGCCGGAAGGGAGCGGCCCCGCCCTCAGTGCTGCCCCTTGAGCTCCCCGGACAGCGCCCGCGCCCAGTGCGACAGTTCGGCGCGGTCCGGCGCCCGGCCCTCGCACAGCACGGCGAGCTGCGCCTCGTTGATCCGGTTCGGTCCCGGGATCTCCAGCAGGTAGGCCAGTTCGGCCAGTACGGTGGCCAGCCGTTCGGCATCCGTGTGGTCCAGGACGGCCGCGGCCTGGTGGTGGCCGATGGTGAGCGAACCGGGCATGGTCAACCTCCTCCGTGACCCCCGCCCCTCCACCGTACGACCGACCCGGCCACCCCGCCCGCCGCGGAGGCACGCACGCGTGGGCGGAGCGACCGGCGGCACTCCGGGGCCGGCCGGTCACGGTGCGCGGTGGGCCGCACCGGTGGTGGCCGGGGGTGCGCCCCGGAGCCGTCCGAGGGGTGGGTCAGCTGCCCGGGCCCTCCTCCCAGCGTCGATTCCGTACGGCCGGTAGGCCCAACACTACGGCCCCGGCGGCCACTTGCCAGACCGCCCCGAGCAACAACACGTCGCCGGTGCCGAACCGGTCCGCCAGCGGACCGGCCGCCGCCAGCCCCAGCGGGCCGAGGACGAAGGCGCCCAGCGCCCCGAAGGAGGTCAGCCGGCCCAGCAGCTCGGCCGGCACCCAGCGCTGGGTGGTGGTGCTGAACAGCGTTCCGCAGACCGCCGAACCGACCCCCGCCACCAGCGCACCCGCGACCACCCAGGGCAGCGCCGCCCCCGCCGCCAGCGCCGCGGACGGCAGCGCCCAGGCCAGACCGGCCACGGTCGCCACCGCGAGCGGACGCCCCGGGCGGCGACCGAGCATCAGCAGCCCGCCCAGCACCGCACCGGCCCCGTACACGCCCATCACCAGGCCCCAGGCCCGGGCGCCGCCCAGCTCCCGCTGCGCGGTGAGCGGGCCGAGCACCAGGAACGGGGCCCAGACCAGCAGGTTGAACAGGCCCATCTGCACGGTGGTGATCCACAGCCACGGGCGCGCGGTGAACTCCGACCAGCCGGAGCGCAGTTCGCGCAGCATCGACTCCCCTCCGCCCGCCGGCGGCCGCCCGGGCAGCCGGAGGCCGGCCAGCGCCAGGGCCCCGACGCCGTACGTCAGCGCGTCGATCAGCAGCACCGCGGCCGGGCCCTGGGTCGCCGTGACCAGCCCGGCCAGGGCGGGCCCGGCCACCGTGGACACCGAACGCGCCAGCCCCAGCAGGGTGTTGCCGTCCGCCCGCAGCTCCTCGCGGCGCACCAGAGCGGGCACGATCGCGCCGAACGCGGGCATGAACAGCCCCTCGCCGATCCCCCACACCGCCACCAGCACGACCATCGCCAGGACCGGCGCGTGCCCGACCGCCAGCAGCGCGGCGAACAGCGCCTGGACGAGGCCGCGCAGGACGTCCGTGCCCAGCATCAGCCGGCGGCTGCCCAGCCGGTCGGCGATCACCCCGCCGGCCGGCAGGACCAGCACCACCGGGAGGATCCGGGCGGCCATCACCCAGCCGAGGTCGGTGCCACTGCCGCCGCTACCGCCACCCGCGCCGCCGCCGTCGAGCACCGCGAAGGCGACCGCGACCGGAGCCATCGAGGAGCCGAGGAGGGAGGTCGTGTACCCGAGGAAGAAGCGGGTGAATTCACGCTCGCGCAGCACGGCGAGCCGGTCTCCCGGCCGCCGGGGGCGGGCCGGGGTCCGTTCGGTTTCCACTGCCATGGGCAGTCAGTCTGCGCGCGCCGGGGAGCCGGGTTCAAGGGTTTCCGGGGGAAAAGTTGAGCCTTTTCGCCTCAATTTCGGGAGGGGCCGGTACTGCCGCAGTAAATAGGCCGTCTCATGGCCATTGAACTGCGGTTTACTGCGGATCACCGCTAACCTGGATGATGACGTGAGCCGGTCGTTTACTGCGGAAGAAGGCCGATGTGACGGACCTCCCCCCGGTCGAGTACGGCCTCGCCGTCGAGCGCTACCTGGCCGCCTCCGGACTCGCCGAGGGCTCCCGGCGGATCTACCGGATCGCCCTCCACACCTGGGCCTGGGCGCTCGCCGACCGACCTGCCCCCACCGGCCCCGAACGGCGGCGCGCCCGCCCGCCCGTCCTCCCGCTCGCCCTGCTCGACCACCCGGACGCCCCCGGACGGCTGCACACCGCCGTCGCCCGCCGCGCCACCGCCACCGACCCGCGCACGCTCAACCGCGAGCTCTCCACCCTGCGCGCGGCCGTGGCCTGGTGGCGCGCCCAGGGCTGGATCGACGGCGACCCGAGCACCGCCCTGCGCCCCGGCCCGCTGCCCGCCGAACCTGCGGAGGACGGGAGCCGCACCGGGGGCGGAACCGGGGCCGGGGCCGGACCGCTGGGCGAGGAGCAGCTGCGCGCCCTGTTCGCCCGCCGGGCGCCGCTGCGCGAGCAGACGCTCTGGCACCTGCTGCACGAGTCCGGCGCCGCCATCGAGTCCGTCCTGGCCCTCGACACCGACCAGTTGGACCTCCCCGGCCGCCGCACCCGCCCCCGCTCCGACCGCCCCGGGCTCCGCTGGGGCACCGGCACCGCCCGGTTGCTCCCGCTGCTGGTCGCCGGCCGCGCCGGCGGCCCGCTCTTCCTCACCGACCGCCGCGCCCCGGCCGGCACCCCCGCCGCCGACCGCTGCCCCCACACCGGCCGCGCCCGGCTCTCCTACCGCCGCGCGGCCGAGCTCTTCACCGCCCACACCCGGCCGCTGTCCGAACCACCCGGCGCCGGCTGGACCTTGCGGCAGCTGCGGTCCGGAGGCCGCTAGCCGCGCGCCTTCGACTACCCCTCCAGCGGCATGACAGCGCGGCGGCCCTGCGGGAGCAAGTCGTCGAGTGCCGCCGACAGTTGGGCCGGGGACGGCCGGTCGGCTGGGTCGAGGCGCAGGCAGGCGTCGACCGCCCCGGCGAGCGGGCCGGGCAGCCGGCGGCGTCGGGACACCGCGGGCGCCGGGCTCAACGGCTCGCCGTCGAAGGGGAGTTCGCCGGTGGCGGCCTCGTACAGGGTGATGCCGATGCCCCAGACGTCGGTGGCCGCCGTGAGGTCGCCGCCCAGGAGCTGTTCGGGGGCGAGGTAGCCGTCCGTACCGGCCCCCGGACGGCCCGGGCCCGGCGGGCGGGCGATGCTGAGGTCGAGCACCTTGGCGCGGCGGCAGTCGATCACCACGTTGGCGGGCTTGAGGTCGAGGTGCAGCAGGTTCCGGCCGTGCAGGTAGCGCACCGCCGAGCAGAGGTGCAGGCCGAGCAGCGTGAGGTCGGTGGCGGCCGGGCGGCGTGCGCTGCGGTCGAGCAGGTGGGCGAGGGTCTCGCCGCTGAGCGTCTCCAGCACCGCGTACGGCTGCGGGCGTTCACCGGTGCCGTAGCCGCGCACCAGGTGCGGGTGGGTGAACTCGGTCAGCCAGCGGCCCTCCCGGAGCAGGCGCTCGCGCAGTTCGCGGTCGCGGCGGTGGTCGGGCCGGAGCACCTTGACGACGCAGCGGCAGTCGCGTTCCTCGCTCCAGGCGTCGTAGACGTCCAGCCAGCCGGTGCGGCAGAGGTGGGCGAGCACCTGGTAGCCGGGGGCGATCGGCGCCCCGGCGGTCATCGGCTCCCGGGAGTTCACCGCGCGGCTTCCGTCGGGGTCGCGGCCCGGGCGAGCCGGGCGTAGTCGTCGTCGTGGGCGAGCAGTTGGCGGTGGCTGCCGGAGGCCACCACGCGGCCTTCGCGCAGCAGGACGATCCGGTCGGCGTTCCGTACGGTCAGCAGGTTGTGCGAGATGATGATCGTCGTCCGGCCGTTCATCAGCCGCCCCAGCGGTTCCAGGATCCGCCGCCCCGACTCGGGGTCGAGACCGGTGGTCGGTTCGTCGAGCAGCAGGACGGGCGCGTCCCGGACCATCGCCCGGGCGATCGCGATCCGCTGGCGCTGGCCGCCGGACAGCAGCCGCCCGTGCTGGCCCACCACCGTGTCGTAGCCGTCCGGGAGCCGGCTGACGAACTCGTGGGCGTCGGCGGCCCGGGCGGCGGCCGTGATCTGGGCGTCGGTGGCGCCCGGGCGGCCGTAGGCGATGTTCTCCCGGACGGTGCCGTGGATGACCAGGGTCTCCTGCCACAGCACGGCGACCTGCTCGCGCAGGTCGGTCAGTGCCAGGTCGCGCAGGTCGATGCCGTCCAGCCGGACGGCACCGCGCTCCGGGTCGTAGAAGCGCAGCAGCAGTTTGGCGACCGTCGACTTGCCCGCCCCGCTCTCGCCGACCAGGGCCACCGTCTCGCCCGGCTCGGCGCGGAGCGAGAGGTCGCACAGTGCGGCGCGGGCCGTGCCCGGGTAGCGGAACCACACCTCGTCGAAGGCCACCGCCCCGCGCACCCGGGCGGCGCGCAGCGGCTGCGGCGGATCGGCCACCTGCGGTTGCTGGTCGAGGAGTTCGATGATGCGCTCGGCGGCGGCCGAGGCCGAGAAGAAGCCGTTGCTGAGCCGCCCGATGCCCTGGATCGGACTGTAGAGCCGGCTCAACAGGGCGACGAAGACGAGGAGTTCACCGAGGGTGAGCCGGCCGTGGACCAACTCCCAGGCGCCCAGCCCGAGCACGATCAGCGCGCCGACCAGCTCCAGCATCTCCACGATCGGCGCGAACAGGGCGCGCAGCCGGGTCGCCGCCATGGTCGCCCGGAACCGCGCCAGGTTCTCCCGCAGGAACCGCTCCTGCTCCCAGTCCTGCCGGTTGTACGCCTGCACCAGCGCGATGTTGCCCAGCGTCTCCTCCGCGAGGGCGCTGACCGAACCGCTGCGGCGCCGCCGCTCCCGGGACGCGTCCTTCACCCTCGTCGAGAACCGCCGGGCGGTGAGCCAGAACAGCGGCGCGACCACCAGCGCGGTCAGCGCGAGGTCCCAGCGCAGGTAGAACAGCACCCCCAGGAAGACGGCCAGCTCGGCGACGTACGCGACCGCGTCCAGGACGCCCGAGAGCAGGAAGGTCTCGACCGCCTCGACGTCCGCGGTCAGCCGCGACAGCACGTCGCCGAGCCGCCGTCGCTCGAAGAAGCCCAGCGAGAGGCCTTGGAGGTGCCGGAACACGTCCGCCCGCAGGGCCAGCAGGAAGCGCTCGCTGACCCAGGTGGAGAGCGTCTGGTCCGCGAAGTCCAGGGCCCCCGCCAACACGGTCAGCCCGGCGTAGCCGAGCGCGACCGGCAGGAACAGCCCGAACCTGCGCGGCACCAGCACGTCGTCGACGACGATCTTGAACAGCCAGACCATGGCCGCGTCGACGACCGGGCCGAACAGGACGACCACCACCAGCAGGATCAGCCAGCGCCGTCCCCCGCGGGTGTAGGGCCAGAACCGTCGGAACGTGCGCCGCAGCGACACGGCCGGCGCCGGGGCGACGACCGGATCGGTCCGGCCGTCGCCGTCACCGGTGTCGACGGCCGTCAACCGCCGCAGTGACCACACTCGCTCGTCCTGACCAGGGGACCGGAAGCGGTCCGTCGGTCGTCAGTGCCCGTGCTTGTTCTTGCGGCCGTGACGACGACCGCGACTGGTCGTGTTGTTGGTGTTCCGGTCCTCCTTGTCGTGCCCGCGGTCCTTGCGGGACTGCCGCATCGCCGGCAGGAGGTTGGCGAGGATGCTCATCACTGCCACCTTTCACTCGGTCGTACCCCCACACCGGGAGGTACGGATGCGCGGGCGGGGATGCTCAGCGGTTCTCGGTGCCGGGCCCGGATCGGCGTATTGACGGGCCCGTTCCCGCGTACGTCACGGGCCCGTTCCCGCGTACGTCACGGGGCCGTTCCGCCCGCCCCGGGGACCGTTACCCAGCCGATGGGCGACCGTGACGCGGCCGGGCGGGGACCGCGACACGGCCCTCCTACCGTCACTCAGGACGCACCGGCCGTACCAGCACCACGGGCCGCGCCCCCCGGTGCGCCGTTGGCGGGAACCGCGGTCCCGCCACTGACGCGTCCACCAGAGCCACGAAGGAGACCCCCGCCATGAGCAGGAGCCGTACCGACCGTTCGCCCGCCCGCCGTCTGCTGGCCGTCTGCGCACTGACCGGCGCCGCACTGGTGACCGTCGTCACCGGCGGACAGGCCTGGGCCGACGGCACCCCGCAGCCGGCCCCCGCCAAGCCGTCCGCCGCCGCCCCCGCCAACGCCGCGCCGGGCGGCGCGGCCGTCGGCGGAGTCCGTCCTAGCGCCGCCCCCGCCAAGCCCGGCCAGCCGTCGGTGTCGGCGCCCGAGGGCGCCGCCCCGTCGGTCGCCACCGCCACCCCGTCGCACGGTCCGGTCGGCTCCCAGCCGCAGGTCCGCGAGGTGCCGAAGGGCGCCGCCCAGGCCGGTGACGGCTCGGGCGCGACCGACGGCAACGGGCTGATGCTGGTCGGTGGCGGCGCCGTCGCCGCCGTCGGCGCCGGTGCGCTGGGCTTCGCCGTCCTGCGCCGCCGTTCCGGTGCGCGTGGCTGACACCCGTCCCGGGTCCGCCGGGCACCCCGGCGCCCTTCCCCCGCACCCGGCCGGGCGGGGAAGCGGCGCCGGGGTGCCCCCGGCGGCGGGGACCGACCGGCGGGGCGGCCGCGGGCGGCGGCGGGCCACCCCGCCCGGCCCGAGCCTGCTGCGGCGGAGCGTCTTCGGTACGGCCGGCCTGCTCTGCATCGCCCTCGGCAGCACCCTCGCCCTGTCCGGCCGCGACACCCCGGTGGTGCGGATCGAGACCTCCGGCCACGCCCCGGCGGCCGACGCCCCCGCCACCGGCGCACCCGCCACCGCCCCCACCCCCGGCGCGCCCGCCCCGGTCGGCGCGCCGACCGCCGGTGACCAGCCGCTCGCCCCCTCCCCGCCGAACCGCCTGCTGATCCCCTCGATCGGCGTGGACGCCCCGGTGACCGACCTCGGCCTGAACTCCGACGGCACCGTCCAGGTGCCCTCGGCCGACCACGCCGACCAGGTCGGCTGGTACCGCAACGGCCCCACCCCGGGCGAGTCCGGCCCCGCCGTCCTGATCGGCCACCTCGACACCAAGAACGGCCCGGCGGTCTTCAAGCGCCTGCCGGAACTCCACGTGGGCGACCGGATCGGGATCCGGCGGGCGGACGGCCGCACCGTCGACTTCACCGTCCGCAGCCTGCTCCAGGCCGCCAAGGACCGCTTCCCCACCGACGCCGTCTACGGCGACACCCCCGGGCCCGCGCTCCGGCTGATCACCTGCGGCGGACGGATCGGCCCGGACGGTCACTGGACGGACAACATCATCGTGCTGGCCGACCCGGCCTGACCGGGCCGGAGCCGGGCCCGGTAGAACTGGGGACGACCACGGGGAGCGACGAACCGACACCGTGGCCCACCGCGTCCCACTCCGGGACCCGGACGCGCGGACGCGCGACCGCCTGACGTCCAACACCTGACGCCGGACGTCCGACGCCCGACCGCGACACCGGACGCCCGGCGTCAGACGCCCGACCGCGACCGAGGAGGACGAGCACGACCGTGGCAGCACCGACCGTGGCAGCACCGACCCCGCTCCGCCGCCGCCCCGGCGCCGTCCCCGCGGCCGCCCTCGCCGTCCTCGCCGCCCTGACCGCCCTCGGGGTCCTGGCCTTCGGCCGCGCCGCCCCCGGCGGCCTGCGGGACGACGGTCCGCGCCCGGCCGTCGCCCCGCCCAGCCCGTCCGCGGTGGCCAAGCCGCTCTGGCCCGACCTGGCCACCGCGCCGCCGCCGCCCACGTCCCCGGCCGACGCCACCTCCCAGGCCCCGCCGCTGCCCGTACCCGACCTGACCGTGCCCGGGCACGACCTCACCGCCGTCGACGTCCGCGCCCTGCTCGCCAAGGACCCGGCGGTGACCGCCGAGGAGCGCCGCGCGCTCGACTCCTGCGCCGGGTGCGAGGTGCGGGCCCCCGAGTTCCGCGACCTCACCGGGGACGGCCGGCCCGAGCTGATCACCGCCGTCGCCACCCCCGGGGCCCTCGTGCTGCACGTCTACACGCTCGCCGACGACCGGGTCGTACCGATCCTGCGGGCCCAGGTCCAGCAGATGTCCAGCGCGGCGACCGTCGACTCCGACCTCTGGCTGTACGAGCCGACCAACTACGCCACCCGCACCAGCAGCCACTACCACTGGGACGGGCACCGGCTCGCCCTGGTCGAGCGGCGGGTGGACGGCGTCGGCCTGCTCCCGCCCGCCGACCCGGGCGCCGAGGCGACGTCCGCCACCGGCCCGGACCGCGTCCCCGTGCCCGTCCCCGGCCCGGTGCGCCCCTCCTCGGCGCCGAAGCAGCCCCCGGCCGCCGGGGTCGCCTCCCCGTCCGCCGCCCGACCCACCTCCCAGCCGTCCGGCCCCGCCGTCGTCCCGGAAGCGAAGCGATGACCACCGCAGCCGCCCCCGCCCAGCCGCACATCCTGCTCGTCGAGGACGACGAGGTGATCCGGGAGGCCACCAGGATGGCCCTGGAGCGCTACGGCTTCCCGGTCACCACCGCCGCCGACGGCCTGGAGGGGCTGGAGGCCTTCCACGCCGTCCGCCCCGACCTGCTGCTGCTGGACGTCATGCTGCCGCTGCTCGACGGCGTCGGCCTCTGCCGCCGGATCCGGGAGGAGAGCCAGCTGCCGATCCTGATGATGTCGGCCCGCACCGACCCGGTCGACGTGGTGTCCGGCCTGGAGGCGGGCGCGGACGACTACGTGGTGAAGCCGTTCGAGAGCGCCGTCCTGGTGGCCCGGATCCGTACGGTGCTGCGGCGCATCCGGGTCGCCCCGGCCGTCGAACCCGGCCCGGCCGCCGCCGTCACCCCGGCCCCCGAGGTCCTCGACGACCCCGTCGCGCCCTCCGCCGCCTCCCTCCGCACCGTCGACGGGCTGCAGGTGGACACCGACAGCATGGAGGTACGGGTCGACGGCCGCCTCGTCCCGCTCACCCCCACCGAACTGCGGCTGCTGCTGGAGTTCACCGCCGCCCCCGGCATCGTGCTGGAACGTTCCGCGCTGCTGGAGCGCGTCTGGGACTACGAGTGGGGCGCCGACACCCGGGTGGTGGACGTCCACGTACAGCGCCTGCGCGCCAAGATCGGCTCCGGCCGGATCGAGACCGTCCGCGGCTTCGGCTACAAGCTGCGGCGCCCGGCATGACCCTGCGCCGGCCGACCCTGCGGCACACGACCCTGCGGCGCATGACCTTGCGGCGCATATCCCTGCGGCGCATATCCCTGCGACACATGACCCTGCGGCGCATGACCCTGCGCCGGCAGATCGCCACCGCCGTCGCCACCATCTCCGTCCTGGTCGCGGTCACCGTCGGCCTGCTGGTCCACCAGGCGATGATCCGCCAGCACGTCGACCAGGCCCGCACCGCGGCCGCCACCGCCCTCGGCTCCGCGCTGACCGACTACGGCCGCGGCACCCCCGGCCCCGGCGCCGCCGTCGACGACCCGGCCCTCCCCGCCCGGCTGCGCGAGCTCGCCGCCGCCGGCCGGCAGGGCTCGCTCCTCGCCGCCGACCCGCAGGGCGAGTCGATGTGGGCGGCGGGCCCGGTCCAGGGCGGGGTGCTCTCCGTCCGGGTGGACTTCACCCAGGACCGCCGGGCGATCGCCGACCTGGACCGGATCATCCTGATCACCGTGGTCGCCGCGGTGTTCACCACCGTGCTGGCCGGCGTGCTCGTCGCCGACCGGATCAGCCGCCGCCTGCGCACCGCCGCCACCGCCGCCCGCGGCATCGCGGCCGGCGGCACCGACACCCGGATCGGCGAACTCGTCGACGGCAGGGACGAGGTCGCCGACCTCGCCGCCGCCGTCGACCTGATGTCCCGCACCCTGCACCGCCGCCTCGCCGACGAACAGCGCTTCACCGCCGACGTCGCCCACGAACTGCGCACCCCGCTCACCGGCCTGGTCACCGCCGCCGAACTGCTGCCGCCCGGCCGCCCCACCCAGCTGGTGCAGAACCGGGTCCAGGCCCTGCGCGCCCTGGTCGAGGACCTCCTGGAGGTCTCCCGCCTGGACGCCGACGTCGAATCCCCCGACCTCTCCGCCGTCCCGCTGGAACGCGCCGTCCGCCGCACCGTCACCCTCACCGGCCTCGACGTCACCGTCGACATCACCTCCGACTCCGCGGGTACCGCCGACACCGCCGACCAGCAGGTCCGCACCGACCTGCGCCGCCTCGACCGCATCCTCGGCAACCTGCTGCTCAACGCCCACCGCCACGGCGCCGGCCCGGTCGAACTCCACGTCGACGGCCGCCGCATCACCGTCCGCGACCACGGCCCCGGCTACCCCGACGACCTCCTCCACCACGGCCCCCAGCGCTTCCGCACCAACGCCCCCGAACGCGGCCGCGGCCACGGCCTCGGCCTCACCATCGCCACCGGCCACACCCGCGTCATCGGCGCGACCCTCACCTTCACCAACCACCCCACCGGCGGCGCCGTCGCCACCCTCACCCTTCCGCCCGGCTAGGGGCTGTCCACCACCCCCACCTTCCCGCCCGGCCAGGCCCTGTCCGCCACCGGCGAACTCCCGAACGGCCACTGCCTCTGGATTCCGCCGACGCCGGAGGGAACCCTGGTGCCGTGACAACCGGCGCCCCGGGACGACCGGCGCTCCGGGCCCGGGGAGGAGCGGAAGTGACGGACGAGGACGCGGCGTGGCGGCGGCGGGAGGAGCTCAGCCGGCTGGCCGCCTCGCACACGGTCGCCATCGACGCCCCGGGGAGCCTCGGCTCCGGATTCCTGGTCGCCGAGGACACCGTGCTGACCTGCGCCCACGTCGTCCAGGGCCACCTGGAGGTGACGGTGACGGCCCAGGGCCGCGCCCTCGTCGCCGACGTGGGCGCGGTGTTCCCCGAACCCGACCCCGCGGTCCGGGTCCAGGGCTTCCCCGACCTCGCCCTGCTGCACCTCCGGGAGCCGCTGCCACTGCCCGGTGTGTGGCTGGGCGAGCGCGCCCCCCAGGAGGGCACCGAGGTGGTCGTGCACGGATTCAGCCACGAGACCCTGGAGTCGGGCCCGCAGCACGACAGCCTGCGCCTCCACGTGGCCGGCGGGAGCGGGCGGTTCGTCAGGCTCCAGGGTGACCGGGTCGTCGCGGGGTTCAGCGGCGGCCCGGTGCTCGACCTCCGGACCGGCCGGGTGTGCGGGGTGCTCAAGACCTCGCGCGACGACCGGCAGGAGGCGGGCGGCTGGCTGGTCCCGGTCGACGCGGTGCGCGCCCACTTCCCCGCCCTGGCGGAGGCCAACGACGGGCACCACCGGCCCGGCACCGACTGGTGCGACCTCGCGCTGGACCGGGCCGGACGGCAGAGCAGGCTGTTCGGACGGGACCGCCCCCGGCCGAGCAGACGTCCGCCGACCCCGGCCCAACTCCTCACCCACGGGGCGATGCCGTTCCTGGACCGCCCGGAACTGGCGGACCTCCGACGGTGGTGCGAGGAGGAGCCCGACCTCCTGCTGCGTCTGCTGCACGCACCCGGCGGCTCCGGCAAGACCCGGCTCGCCACCGAACTGTGCGGCCTCATGGGCGGGGCGGGCTGGATCGCCGGCGTCGCGGAGCGGAAGGCGCTGGACCGGCCGGAGTGGACCGCCGGGCTCACCGCCGCCCTCGCCGACGGGATCCCCGTGCTCGTCGTCTTCGACCACGCCCAGGCCCGGCCGGAGGACGTCTGCGCCCTGCTCGAACACGTCGACCGGTACGGGCCCGACCGGATGCGGCTGCGTGTGCTGCTGCTCGCCCGCGCGGACAAGCCGCTCTGGCAGGCGCTGCAGAGCAGCCTCGACGACGGGGTACTGGCCGACGCGAGCGTGGTCCAGCTCGCCAGGACCGTCCCCGCCCCCGGGGACGCCTCCGTGGCCGCCACCGCCTTCCGGGTCTTCGCCGAGCGGCTCGGCTCCCCGCGACTCACCCCGCCGTCCACCCTGGACGCCCGCGCCGACCGGGAGGGCTCGCTCCTGGGGGTGCTGGCACTCGCGCTGGACGCCGTCCTGACGCTGCGCCAGGGCCGCACCTGGTCCCCGGACGGTGATCCGCTCGAACGGGTCTGCGACCACGAGATCCGGGTCTGGCACTCCACGCTCACCTGGTGGGATCCCCGGGAGCAGTCGTTCGCCGGCGAGAGCGGCAGGCTGCTGGCCGCGGGGCTCCTGCTGGTCCCCACGCTGGCCCCCGGCAGGCAACGGGCCGATCTCGTCGCGGTGTTGGAGCAGGTCCACGCGGCGGTCCTCCCGCACCGGCCGGTCCCCGACATGCTCCGCGTCAGCACCGCGCTGAGGGCGGTCTACCCCGCCGAGGGCGACCAGGTCGCCCCGCTGCGGCCGAACCGGATCGGCGAGGTCCTCGCCCGCCGGGTGCTCAGCACCCCGGAGAGCTCCGGCCACACCCACGCGTACCTCACCGCGCTGCTGTCCCCCACCCGTACGGACCCCGCCCTTGCCGGGCCCGCGCAGGAGCGGTTCGAGGCGGCGAAGGCGGCCGTCGAGGTGCTCGCCCGCGCCCGCGGCTGCACGGACGTGGGCCGGATCGCCGCCCACCCCGCGCACCGCGCCCTGGACGCGGTACTGGCGCGCGCCGTCGCCGACCGGCCGGACGTGCTCCTGCCCGCGCTGGCGGCGAACGGCGCCCTACTGCCCCACGCCGAGCCCCTCGCGGCCGTCATGCTGACCGCCCTGGAGTCCTGCGAGCCCCCGCTGCTCACCGCCGTGGAACAGCGGCTGCCCGGCTATCCGTCGAGCATGTCGCCGGTCTCGGTCGTCGTCCTGCGCCGGCTCCTGGAGCTTCCCGACGAGGAGTTCACCGAGGCGGACCAACTGCTGAGGCTGCGCAGGCTGGTCGGCTACAGCCTGCGGCTCGACGACGTCGGCCCCGACGGTATCGGCCCCGACCGTATCGGCCCCGCCGACGCAGACCCCGCCGACGCAGGCCACGACGGCATCGACCCCGGCGGCGCGCGGGACACGGCGGCCCTGACCGCGGCCCGGCAGGCCGTCGGGCTCAGCCGCGACCTGGTCCAGCAGACCGGACGCCACCTCCCGGAGTACGCGACGGCGCTCCACAACCTGAGCCTGCTGCTGCACCACGCCGGCCGGACCGTGCCCGCCCTGGAGCAGAGCAGGTCCGCGGTCGCCCACTACGAGGAACTGCTCGCCGACACCGAACCGAGGGACCGGCTGCGGCAGGTCCGCCTGCTCGACACCGCGACCGCGCTGAGCCTCCTCGCCGTACTGCGCCTGGAGGACGGCCAGGTGGACGCGGCCCACGGCGAGGCCGCCCGCAGCGTGCGACTGTGCGAGGCGGCCGCGCCGGGAGTCCGGCAGGAGGCCACCCTGCTGTCCTGCGTCGAGGTGCTCGCCGAGTGCCACCGGCGGACCGGCCGGACCGCCGAGGCGGTGGCGGCCGGCGAACGGGTCGTCACCCTGCTGCGCGACCTGGCCGAACGGTACCCGGGGCGCTACCTCGCCCGACTGCCCGACGGGCTGCACCGGCAGGCGCTCGCCCTGATCGGCGCCGGCCGGGACCGGGAGGCGTACCTCGCCATGCGGGAGACCGCGCACCTGCGCGCCGACCTTCCCCCCGGGGACCGTCAACGCCTCGCGGCCCAACGGCAGTCCCTGCGGGTGCTGGTCCAACTCGGCGGCGAGATACGGGAGTTTTCGGCCGAGACGAACTCTTGGGTGGAGCAACTGGCCGCCATGGGAGATCATGGCGAACGGGGCCGTCCCACCGGAGGCCCACCCGACAGCCGGTAGGGAGCGCCATGACCATCGACGACCGGACGTCCGCCACGCCCGCCCCGATCCTGCGCCACGAGGCCGTCGAGGTCTTCGCGAACCGCTTCGGGCAGCTCAACAACGACCTCGTCGTCGGCCCGGGCGGCGCACCCGGCAAGTACCTCCGCTGGCAGTGGGCGCAGACCGGCGTGGTGGTGATCCCGGTCGGCCCCGAGGGCATCGCCCTGGTGCCCTCGTACCGCTACCCGGTGGGCGCCGTCTCCCTGGAGTTCCCGCGCGGCGGCTGCGAGCCGGGCGAGAGCCCGGAGGAGGCGGCCGCTCGCGAACTCCGGGAGGAGACCGGCCTCTCGGCCTCCTCCGTGCGGACGCTCGGACTGGTGCACGCGGACACCGGGCTGATCGAGACCGGCATCCACGTCTGCTGCGCCACCGTGCTCCCCTCGGAGGAGGGTTCCGCCCGGCCGGAGGCGATGGAGTCGGTGAGCCCGCCGGTCTGGGTCTCCCCGGAGGAGATGGCGGAGTGGCTGCGCCGGGGCCGGATCACCTGCGGGGTCACGCTCGCCGCCTACGCCCTCGCGGCCGCCGACTCCGGCGTGCTGTCCCCGACCGTCAGGGCGTGATCAGCCGCCGAGGGTGATCAGCCGGTGCAGCGGGTCGAGGTGCCGCCGCGGCCCCGTCGCCACCCGTACCCCGTCGTCGTCCGGCGCAGCCGCGCCGAGCCCGGCCACCACGTCGAGCGAGAGGTCCCGGGCACCGTCGAGCGGCGCCCCGCGGACTTCGAGGCCCACCCCCAGCCGACCGGTCACCGTGTCCTCGTCCAGCCGGAAGCGCATCAGCCGGGTCTCGCTCCGCAGCCGCGCCCACGCCAGGCCGTCCGTACCGCGGAAGGTGCGCTCGAACGCCTCCAGCATCCACGCGCTGAACTCGCCGACCGACTGCCGCAGCACCGCGTCGTCCGGCCGCAGCCCCCGGCGCACCTGGCCGAGCTCCCGCACCAGGGCGTTCCGGGAGGGCTGCTCGACGGCCTCCAGCACCACCTCCAGGGGGAGTTGGGACAGCAGGAGGTTGTCGAGCAGGACGGCGGGCAACCCGGCCTCCTCCACGATCCGGCGGCTCCGCGCGGCCGACAGGGTGCCCGACCCGTCCCGCGGTCCGGCCATGCCGACGTCCAGCACACCGGGCAGGGCCCGGCGGTAGGACTCGCCCGCCCACTCGTCCACCGACTGCAGCGCGAGGATCAGCTCGGCGCTGCTGCCCGGGTCCTTCACCCGGTACTTGTCCAGCCAGTCCCGGAGCGCCTTGTAGTCGAAGGGCTGCTGGTCGGCGATCCAGCTCCGCGCGTCCTCCAGCGCGGTCCGGGTGCCCCCGGTGGCGTGCCGGCTCGCGACGTCGATCCTGGCCAGCACACCGGCCTTGAAGCGCGCCGCCACCGCCGTCCCGTCGTAGCCCACCGCGTGCGCCGCCGACATCGCCGTCAGCCGTGCGACGTAGCCGGGCTCGGGCACGTTCGTCACGTTCCGCCGCCTGTGGTCGTCCCTGATCTCCCGCAGGGTCCTCCCCGCGCGCACCGCCACCCGGATCCGGCCGGACTCCAGCAGCGGGGCGAGGTCCGGCAGTTCCGCGCCCTCCTCCGCCCACTGGACCTGCCGGGACTCCTCGGCCGAGACCAGCGCCCTGAAGTACCGGTTGTTGAGGCTCTGCGAGTCCCCGATCAACAGGGCGTCGGCGAAGAGCACGTGCAACAGCACCCGGGACCGCAGGTCGGACGCCCGGTCGATCGGCGCCGCGGCGTGCGGCTCCACGTCGGAGAGGTAGATGCGCTCCGCGCCCACCGGCGGCGATTCCGTGCTCATCGGTACCAACCCTTCGTCCCTCCACCGGAGTTCCCGTCGGGGATACTAGGGCGTCGGCCGACCGCCGGCTTCAGGAACCCCGCACTTCGTTTGCGCGGAATCGACGCCATTTTTGGAGGCGGAATGTCGGACCTCGTCCGGGTCGAGACACCCGACGGAGGCACCTTCTGGGCCCGCGTAGAGGACGAGGGCGGCCCCCGCGACGTGGCCTTCCGCGGCCTCACCTACCGGCTCGACGACCTCACGGACACCCTCCATGCCGTCGTGGGCAGCGTCCGATCGGGCCTGCGGGCCGCCGCCCCGGACGAGTTCACCCTCGAATTCGGCATCGAGCTCTCCGTCAAGTCCGGCCTCCTGGTGAGCGCCGTCGCGGGATCGAGCGGCAAGGCCTCCCTCAAGGTCTCGGCGACCTGGAAGAAGGACGGGGGAACCACCGCCACGGTGCGCCCCGAGGCCGAAGAGGAAGAGACAGAGGAAGAGGAAGCGGAATCCGAAGAACCGAAGGAATCGGGCACACCGGCCGCCGCCACCGATTGACCACGTCCCGCACGGACGTCCCGTTCGCCGAGCGCGCGGGCCGGACCCAGGGGCGGCTCTGGGAGGACCTCGA
>NZ_JBHWIV010000125.1:0-18618 GCF_042731675.1 Kitasatospora sp. NPDC059827
CACCAGGCCCGTGGCCGCCGGGTCGTGCGGGGTCGATCAGGAGTGGATGGTGCTGCCGCAGGCGCCGGACGGCAGCGGCAGGAAGCCGAAGCTCTGGAGGTCGGCGGTCGCGGTCGCGCTGGTGCAGATCCAGCCGTTGGTGCCGAAGATGGCCTGCAGCGCGGTGCCGTGGGTGTCGGTGGCGACGAACTCGGAGTGGCGCAGGACGTTGTAGACCGAGCGGGAGTAGTTGGTGTTCGCGAAGGCGTCGGTGATCACCTTGTTGGTGGTGTCGATCGGGGCGACGCCGTCGATGCTGCGGACGGTCAGCGGGCCCTGGACGTCGCTGCCACTGCCCTTGCCGTAGTAGGCCTGGCCGATGTAGTGGGCGACGGAGTAGGGAACGATCGCGTCGGCGTCGTTCAGCGCGGCCGTGCTGCCCTGGTTCTCCTGGACGCCCTGGGTGACGCAGGAGTTGATGGTGGTGATGCCGAGCGTCTTGAGGAAGAACGCGCGGGTACCGGAGTTGGCCTGCGGCAGGAAGGGCTTGATGGTGTTGCTCGACAGGCTCGGGTCGATCTGGTTCCAGGCGGTGACGTTGCAGTTGAAGATGTCCTTCAGGTTCTGCGTGGTCAGGTTGGCCGGCGCGTGGCCGCCGTTCTGGGCCGCCCAGGACACCGCGTCCGTCGCGTAGGCGACGAAGTCGAAGGTGTTCGGGTCCGAGGACTGCGGGTCGCGCGAGGAGCGGGCGAAGTCCACCGTGGCGCTGGTGTTGCCGTTCAGCGCGGAGATGCCGGCGCCGGAGCCGTTCGGGCGGGTGATCGAGGTCGCACCGGTCTTGGTGGTGATCGGCGAGGAACCGGTCGCGTCCCAGCTGTACAGGTGCGGCAGGGTGGAGCCGGTGCCCAGGGAGGCGTTGTAGTCGGCGGAGAACTGGTTCAGCACGGCCTGAGTGGTGTCCGAGCCGACGCCGACGATGTCCTGGGCGGCCGGGGTGACGGTCGGGTCGGCCAGGGCGGAGCCACTGGCGACGGTGACCAGGGAGGTCGCCAGGGCGGCGACGGTGAGCAGCTTGGCAGCGGTCTTACGCATGTTCCTCTTCCTCCGAGGGAGAGACGTCCATCGCGTGAACCCGTGCTCCGGGGGGAGTCCGGGGCCGGGGGCCGTGTCTGCTGCGGCCGCTCCGGCAGTGCCGATCCTGTCCGGCCGGGAGGTTCCGTCGGAAGGGCCGTCGGGGCCGGGCGGCGAATGTCGACTCATCGGTTCGACGAGGTTTAGGCACTGGTCAACGCAGATGTGACAGGGGCGGAACAGGGGTGACGAACCCGGTCGACGTTCTTCTCCAGGAGGCGGCTCGGGGTGTTGCCGGAAACCTGCGCTTCACCGGAACAGCACGAAGCGGAACCGCCGCTACAGCGGCCAGCGGCCGTCGCGGCCGGACCGCCGCAACTCCTGCCCGACCCACTGGAGTCCGGCCAGGAAGCCCTCGACGCCCGCCTGGCACTGGTCGCGCCGCAGGTAGCCGCGGGCGCTGCGGGCGACCGGGACGGCGGGGGTCGCGCCCGGCCGGGTGGTGCGCACCGGCAGGTGGGCGGACCAGACCCACTGGCGGCCCTCGGCCTGGACGGTCGAGCAGCGCAGGGCGGCCCGTTCGATGATCAGTTCGCGCACCGCGTCGGCGAGTTCCTCCTCGCTGCGGTACGTCCGCACGCCGACGCCGAGCGGCCGCCCGTTGGCGGCGCGCAGCGCCCAGCCCACGCAGCGGTCGGCCGCGGGCACGATCAGCAGCCGCGGTCCGCGCCGCTCAGCTGCCATCGGGGCGTCTCAACGACACTGCTCTCCTCGGGAGTTCACGTGCGGGCGCGTCGCGGAAGGGCACATCGCGCACGGATCGCTCGCGCACGGACCCCTCGCGGCCGGGAGCCTCGCGGACCGACCCCTCGCGGCCGGGTGGCTCGTGGACCGCCGGCTCGCGCGGCGGCTGCTTGGCGAGCAGCACGACGAAGCGACGGAAGGCGTTCTGGCACGTCGCGTACCGTTCGTACGCGCGGCTGGAGCGCACCTCGGGCAGGCTGCGCGATCCGGGGACGACCCAGATCCAGCCGAGCCCGTCGCGGACATGGGTGATCCGCGCGGTCAGTCCGTCGGCGCCGGCGCGCAGTCCGTCGAAGCCCCGCTCGGCCTCGCCCGCCGTCTCGAACAGCGCGGAGGTGATCGCCACCACCCGGCCGTTGGGTGCCTTCAGCTGCCAGCGGTAGCGCCCGTCCGGTGCACGCTCGGTCCGGAACCCCCCTCGGCTCGCCCCTGCTGCGGTGTGACCGCGGCCGGAACCGTCCACTGCCCCCTCCGTCCGGTTTCCCCTCCGGGACGGAGCCAAGCTATGTGTGCACACGGAACCGCCGAAAGCCCAGAACGTTCACAACTTGCGCCGTTGGTCGGGAAGTTCTCCCTCGTTCAGCTTTCATCTGTCGGTACCGGAACGGTCACAGCCGGGCCGTCCAGCGGACCACGGCGCCCTTCCGGTAGGGCCCGCGCTCGTGCCAGGCGGCGCCGCCGAGGGCCTCGGCGCGCCGGGTGAGGTTGAGCAGTCCGCTGCGCCGGCCGCCCTGGGGGATGCCGACGCCGTCGTCGGTGACGGTCAGCAGCACGCCGGGCCGCCCGCCCCGGTCCAGCGACTCCGGGTCGCCGCCGACGGGCCGTCCGGCGTCGTCCAGGTGGACGGTCGCGTCGATCTCGACCCCGACCCGGGAGGCGCGGGCGTGCCGGGCCGTGTTGGAGAGCATCTCGCGCAGGGCCGCGAGGAGTTGGCGGCCGGTGTTCTCGCCGACCAGGCTCTCGACCGGGCCGACGAAGCTCACCGAGGGCTTGAAGCCGAGGGCGGAGGCGGCCTGGCTGGCCTCGCGCAGGACGCGGGTGCGCAGGGTGTCGGGGGCGTCGCCGTGGTTGTCGTGCTGGAGCGCGTAGATGGTGGTACGGACCTCCTGGATGGTGGCGTCCAGTTCGTCGACCGCCTTGCCGATGCCCACCTTGACCTCGGGGACGACGGACCGGCGGGCGGCGCTCTCCAGCATCATCCCGGTGGCGAACAGCCGTTGGATGACGAGGTCGTGGAGGTCGCGGGCGATCCGGTCGCGGTCCTGGAAGACGGCCAGCCGCTGCTGGTCGCGCTGGCCCTCGGCGAGCCGCAGGGCGAGCGCGGCCTGGGAGGCGAAGGTCTCGGCGAGCTGCTTCTCGGAGTCGGTGAAGGGCAGGGCGCCGCGCGAGCGCCAGACGCAGAGTCCGCCGAGCACCCGCCCGGCGGCGACCATGGGCACGGCCAGGGACGGGCCGAAGCTGCGGGCGAGCCGCATCACCACGGTGGGGTCGCTGGACATGTCGTCGAGGTGGACGCTGTCGCCCTCCAGCAGCTGGGCGGCGAAGCTGTCCTTGGGCAGCAGTTCGCCGCGGACGAACTCGGCGGCCTCGCCGGAGGCGTGGGCGACCCGCATCTGCCCGTCCCCCTCGGCCGAGGAACCCGCCGAGCCCGCCGAGCCCGCCGCTCCGGGCGGGCCGGCCGGACCGGTGGGCAGCAGGATCATGCCGAGCGCGGCGCCCGCCAGCTCCCGGACCTGCTCGGCGGCGACGGTGAGCGCGCCCTCGGCCTGCTCGGTGGAGAGCAGCGCGGTGGTGACGGCCGCGGCACCGGCGATCCAGCGTTCCCGGCGGCGGCCCTCCTCGTACAGCCGGGAGTTCTCGATGGCGACGCCGGCGGCCGCGGCGAGCGCGTGCACGACCTGTTCGTCCTCGGGGGTGAAGGCGCCGCCGCCCTTCTTCTCGGTGAGGTAGAGGTTGCCGAAGACCTCCTCGCGGACCCGGATCGGCACGCCCAGGAAGGTCTTCATCTGCGGGTGGTGCGGCGGGAAGCCGGAGGAGCGCGGGTCGGCGCCGAGGTCGGCGAGCCGCAGCGGTTCGGGGCGGTCGATGAGCGCGCCGAGGATGCCGCGGCCGGCGGGCAGTTCGCCGATCTCGGCGGCGGTGCCGTCGTCGATGCCGACGTGGATGAAGTCGGCCAGGCCGTGCCCGCCGGGGGCGATCACGCCGAGGGCCGCGTACCGGGCGTCGACGAGTTCGGCGGCTCCGGTGGCGATCCGCTGCAGGGTGGCGTGCAGGTCGAGTCCGGCCCCGATGGAGACCACCGCCTCCAGCAGGCGCTGCATCCGGTCGGTGACGGCGGCGGCGGACTGCAGCCGCTCCGCGACCTCGGTGACCAGGGTGTCCAGCCCGAGCGAGGCGATCTCGGGCACCCGGTGGGGGGTGGGCTCGGGGGCGGCGTCGGGGAGGTCCGGCGTGGGGTCCATGGAGAAAGCCTACTTTTGTACGGTTTTCAGCCGAGGGACGATGCGGCCATCAGTGCCCCACCGCCGCCATCAGTACCCCACCGGCGCCAACGGTGCCCCCATCGCCAGCGGTGCCTCCGCCGCCAGCAGACCGTCCGCCTCCCGCTCCCGGCGCCACAGCGCGTGCAGCCGCCCGTCCGGATCGGCGACCAGCTCGGACCAGCGGCCGCGCTCGGCCACCCGGCCTGCCTCCAGCACCAGCACCTCGTCCACGGTGGTGTCGTCCAGTCCGGCCAGCCGGTGGGTGATCAGCACGGTGGTGCGGCCCGCGGTGGCGGCCAGCAGGTCGGCGGTGAGGGTGTCGGCGGTGGGCAGGTCGAGGTGCTCGGCGGGCTCGTCCAGGACCAGCACGGGGAAGTCGGCGAGCAGCGCCCGGGCGAGCGCGAGGCGCTGGCGCTGGCCGCCGGAGAGGCGGGCGCCGTGCTCGCCGACCATGGTGTCCAGGCCGTCCGGCAGGCCCTCGGTCCAGTCCAGCAGCCGGGCGGCGGCGAGGGCGGCGCGCAGCTCGTCCTCGTCCGCGTCGGGGCGGGCGAGCCGCAGGTTCTCGCGCAGCGAGCTGTCGAAGACGTGGGCGTCCTGGGCGCAGAGGCCGATCACCCGGCGGACGTCCTCGCCCGCGAGCGCGCGGCTGTCCACAGCCTGTGGACGACCGGCGGCGAAGGTGACGGACCCGGCGCCGGGCTCCAGGAAGCGCAGCAGCGCCTGGGCGAGGGTGGTCTTGCCGGAGCCGGAGGGGCCGACCACGGCGATCCGGCGCCCGGGCGCGAGGTCGAGGTCGACGCCGGTGAGCGCGTCGACGGCCTGCCCGGGGTGCCGTACGGTCAGCCCGCGCACCGCGACGGGCAGCGGCTGCTCGGGCAGTGCGGCCGGGTCGGCGGGTTCGGCCACCACCGGCGGGGCGGTCAGCACCTCGTCCAGCCGGGCCCGGGCGGCACTGCTGCGCCGGCGGGCCTGGACGGCGAGCGGCATCCCGGTGACGGCCTCGAAGGCGGCCAGCGGGGTGAGCACCACGACGGCCAGGCAGACCGGAGCGAGGGCGCCGTCGCGCACCCCCTGGATGCCGACGGCGGCCGCGGCGACCACGGTCAGCCCGGTGAGCAGGGTGATCAGCCCGGTGCCGAGCGCGGTGGTGGCGGCGGAGCGGGCGGCGAGGCCGGTCAGGGCGGCGTCGGCGCTGCGGACGGCGGCCAGCCGGGCGGGCAGCGCGCCGGCCACGGTGAGTTCGGCGGTGCCGGTGAGGCCGTCCACCACGGCGGTGGCCAGGCGGCCGCGGGCGGGGGCCTGGCGCTGCTCGGCGCCGGCCGACCAGCGGGCGGCCAGCGCGGGCACCAGCACTCCGGCGAGCAGCAGCCCGAGCCCGAGCACCAGCCCGGCCGCGGGCAGGAAGGCGCCCATCGCGACGGCCGAGGCGAGCCCGACCACGGCCGCGACGGCGGCGGGCAGCCGCCAGCGCAGGTGGTGGTCCTGGATCGCGTCGACGTCGGCGACCAGCCGGGAGAGCAGGTCGCCGCGCCGGAAGGCGGGCAGTCCGGCGGGGGCGAGCACGGTCAGCCTGCGGTACACGGCGGCCCGCAGGGTACCGAGGGTGCGCAGCACCGCGTCGTGGGAGACCAGCCGTTCGGCGTAGCGGAAGACGCTGCGGCCGATGCCGAAGGCGCGGACGGAGGTGACGGCCATCATCAGGTAGAGCACCGGGGGCATCTGGGAGGCCCGGGAGATGAGGTAGCCGGAGGTGGCCATCAGGGCGACGGCGCTGCCCAGGGCGAGCGCGCCGAGCAGCACCGACAGGGCCAGCCGGGGGGCGGCGGGTTCGGCCTCCGGCTCCTCCGGCGCGGCGGGGGCGGGGGTGGGCTCGCCGGTGTGGGCGAGCGGCACGACCGGCGCCGGGGCGCAGGAGGCGGAGGCGGAGGCGGCGACGGGCCCCGCCAGCCGGATCCGCTGCTCGGCGACCGCCAGCAGCGCCGGCCGGTGGGCGACCACCAGCACGGTGCGCGCCGGGTCCTCGGCGAGGGTCCGGACGGCGTCCACGACGGCCGCCTCGGAGTCGCCGTCCAGGTGGGCGGTGGGCTCGTCGAGGAGCACCAGCGGCCGGTCGTCGGCGAGCAGGACCCGGGCGAGGGCGAGGCGCTGGCGCTGGCCGGCCGAGAGCCCGGCGCCGTCCTCCCCCAGTCCGGCGTCCAGGTCGGTGACGAAGTCGAGCGCGTGGGCGGCCCGCAGCGCCGTCCACAGCTGCGCGTCGGGGGCCTCGGGCCGGTGCAGCCGCAGGTTGTCGGCGATCGTCCCGGCGAACAGGTGGGGGCGCTGGGGCACCCAGGCGATCTGCCGTCGCCAGCTGTCCGGCTCCAGGTCGGCGAGGTCGTGGGTGCTGCCGTCGGCGGCGGTGATCCGGACGGTGCCGGCCTCGGGGGCGGTGAGGCCGAGCAGGACGGCCAGCAGGGTGGACTTGCCGGCCCCGCTGGGCCCGGTGAGGGCGGTGCTGGAGCCGGGGCGCAGGGTGAGTGCGGCGCCGTCCAGGGCGGGCAGGGCGCGGCCGGGGTGGCGTACGGTCAGGCCCTCGGCGGTGATCACGGCGCCGGTGAGGTCGGGGGCGGGGCGGGTGCCGGCGGCGGGCAGCGGGGTCTCCAGCACCCGGAAGATCTCGTCGGCGGCGGTGAGCCCCTCGACGCTGGAGTGGTAGAGCGCGCCGACCTGGCGGATCGGGAAGTACACCTCGGGGGCGAGGACCAGGATCAGCAGCCCGGTCTCCAGGTCCATGCTGCCGTCGACCAGCCGGAAGCCGACGGTGACCGCGACCAGGGCGACGGAGAGGGTGGAGAGCAGTTCCAGGGCGAAGGAGGAGATGAAGGCGATCCGCAGGGTGCGCAGGGTGGCCTTGCGGTAGTCGGCGGTGATCCGGGCGATGGTGGCGGCCTGGGTGCGGGCCCGGTTGAACACCTTGAGGGTGGGCAGGCCGGCGACCACGTCCAGGAAATGGTGGGAGAGCCGGGCCAGGGTGTTCCACTGCCGGTCCATCCGGGACTGGGTGGCCATCCCGATGAGCACCATGAACAGCGGGATGAGCGGCAGCGTCCCGGCGATGATCGCGGCGGAGGTGAGGTCGGCGCCGCCGATCCGCAGCAGCACGATCACCGGTACGACCACGGCGAGCGCGAGCTGCGGCAGGTAGCGGGCGAAGTAGTCGTCGAGGGCGTCGATGCCGCGGGTGGCGAGGGTGGTGAGTTCGCCGGTGCGCCGGCCCGCCAGGTAGGACGGGCCGAGCGCGGTGGCGTGGTCGAGCAGCCGGCGCCGCAGGGTGGACTTCACCCGGACGACGGACCGGTGCGCGGTGAGTTCGGTGAGCCAGCCGACCAGCCCGCGGCCGACGGCGGTCAGGGCGAGCAGGACCAGCGGGGTGGTCAGTTCGCCGAGGCCGGCCCCGCGCTGGAAGGCGCGGACCACGATCTCGGCGATCAGGCTCGCCTGGGCGACCACCAGGACCGCGCCCGCCCCGCCGAGGAGCACGGATCCGGCGAGGAAGGCACGGGTGGTGCGGGCGTGCGCGAGCAGGCGCGGGTCGACCGGCTGCACGGCGTCAGGCCCGGTCGGCCGGGGCGGCGGGCTGCTGACCGGCCTGGTGGCCGGGGATGTGCTGGACCCCGATCCGCTTGCGGAACACCCAGTAGGTCCAGCCCTGGTAGAGCAGCACCAGCGGGGTGAACACGGCGGCCACGATGGTCATCAGCTTGAGCGTGTACGGCGAGGAGGCCGCGTTGGTGACGGTCAGGCTCCAGTCCGGGTTGAGCGTGGACGGCATGACGTTCGGGAAGAGCGCCAGGAAGAGCATCGCCACGGCGGCCACGATGGTCGCCCCGGAGAGGATGAACGCCCAGCCCTCACGGCCGAGTTGGTTGGCCGCCAGGGCACCGACCAGGGCCAGCACGGCGACCACCAGGGCGGCCAGGCTGCGTCCGTTGCCGCTGTCCGCCTGGGTCCAGACCAGGAAGGCGAGGGCGAGGACGGCGGCGGCCAGGCCCGCGTACCGGGCGGCCCGGCGAGCGCGCTCACGGATCTCGCCGACGGTCTTGAGCGCCGCGAACACCGCGCCGTGGAAGGTGAACAGGGTGAGCGTCACCAGCCCGCCGAGCAGCGCGTACGGGTTGAGCAGGTCGGCGAGGCCGCCCACGTAGTTCTTCTGCGCGTCGATGTCCACGCCGCGGACGATGTTGGCGAAGGCCACGCCCCACAGGAAGGACGGCAGGAGGGAGGTCCAGAAGATGGCCTCCTCCCAGTTGCGCTGCCACCGGACGCCGTCGCGCTTGGCCCGGTACTCGAAGGCCACGCCGCGGACGATCAGGCAGACCAGGATGGCCAGCAGCGGGATGTAGAAGCCGCTGAACAGGGTCGCGTACCAGTCCGGGAAGGCGGCGAAGGTCGCGCCGCCGGCGGTCAGCAGCCAGACCTCGTTGCCGTCCCAGACCGGGCCGATGGTGTTGATCAGGACCCGCCGCTCGGCGGTGTCGCGGGCGAGCGGCTTGGTGAGGATGCCGATCCCGAAGTCGAAGCCCTCCAGGAAGAAGTAGCCGATCCACAGGACCGCGATCAGCACGAACCAGACGTCGTGGAGTTGCATGACCCTAGGTCTCCTTTCCGTGGGTCAGTACGGTTTCAGTACGGGTTCAGTACGGGTTCAGTAGGCGAAGGCGAGCGGCTTGTCGGCGTCCTCGTCCGCGGCCGGGCCGCGCAGCGACGGGTCCTTGGCCGGGGGCTGCTCGGTCACCACCGGGCCGGCCTTGGCGTACTTGACCAGCAGCCGGACCTCGACGACGGCGAGGATCGCGTACAGCGTGGTGAAGGTGGCCAGCGCGCCGATCTGGGTGCCGATGCCGACGTTCGGGGAGACCGCGCTCGCGGTGGTCATCAGGCCGAAGACGGCCCAGGGCTGACGGCCCATCTCGGTGAAGATCCAGCCGAAGCTGTTGGCGATCAGCGGGAAGCCCATGGTCAGGATGCCGATCCGCCAGCTCCACTTGGTGAGCAGCGGCCCCATCTCCTTGGACGGGGTGAGCATCAGCCGGGGCACCTCGGTGTCGCCGGTGCGGAACTCGGGGCGCAGCAGGAGCTTCCGGCGGGTGGTCCAGAGGCCGATCAGGGCGGCGACGAAGGAGGTCATCCCGAAGCCGATCATGAAGCGGAAGCCCCAGTACGTCACGAAGACGCTCGGGATGTAGTCCTTGGGGTCGCCGCCGTGCGCGGCGGCCTCGGCGGCCGCGGTGTCGTTGATGCCGGGCACGGAGGAGCTGAAATCGCTGTGGGCGAGGAAGGAGAGTATCCCGGGGATCTCCAGCTCGACCGAGTTGTGGCCCTTGCTGACGTCGCCGACCGCGAAGATCGAGAACGGCGCGGGCGACTGGGTGTCCCACAGTGCCTCGGCGGCGGCCATCTTCATCGGCTGCTGCTCGAACATGACCTTGCCGAGGGTGTCGCCGCTGAGCGCGGTGCCGGCGCCGAAGACCACGGCGAGGACCAGGCCGAGCCGCAGCGAGGTGCGCATCACGGCGGTCTTCTTGGGATCGGCGCCCTCGGGCTTGCGCTTGGCCTTCCAGAGGTGGAAGGAGGAGATGCCGACCATGAAGGCGGCGCCGGTGAGGAAGGCGGCGGTCAGGGTGTGGAAGACGACGGTGAGGGTGGTGTTCTGGAACAGCACCGCGGCGATGTCGGTGAGCTGCGCCTTGCCGGTGGCCGGGTCGATCGCGTAGCCGACGGGGTGCTGCATCCAGGAGTTGGCGGCCAGGATGAAGTAGGCGGAGAGCACGGTGCCCAGGGCGACCATCCACATGCAGGCGCAGTGGATCTTCTTCGGCAGCTTGTCCCAGCCGAAGATCCACAGGCCGATGAAGGTGGACTCGAAGAAGAAGGCGATCAGCGCCTCCATCGCGAGCGGGGCGCCGAAGACGTCACCGACGAAGCGGGAGTAGTCGGACCAGTTCATGCCGAACTGGAATTCCTGGACGATTCCGGTGACGACGCCCATCGCGATGTTGATGAGGAAGAGCTTTCCCCAGAACTTCGTCGCGTGGAAGTACTTCTCCTTGTTCGTACGCACCCAGGCGGTCTCCAGCCCTGCCACGATGGCGGCCAGGCTGATGGTGAGCGGTACGAAGAGGAAGTGGTAGACGGTGGTGACTCCGAATTGCCATCGCGCGATCGTCTCGTGAGCGATTGCCAGTTCCACGTCGCCCTCTCTCCCAACCGGCCCTTTCTCAGGGCGTGTTCCGGACAAACTTCATCTATAGCCGTAGACCGCCGCACACCCGTGCAAGCTTGTCCGCTTGTGAACGTGAACACGTTCACAAGCACAGTATCCACCATCCTTACGGGGGAACCGCAGGTGGGGTGGGGTTGACATCCCTGTGCGGTGCGTCACGGTGTGTGCGGGCGGTGCGCACAGTCTGCGGACCGGGCGGGCCCGGGGCAACGAACGAGCGGGCGGACGGCGCGTCGCTCTTGGCCGAACCGGCGCTTGACAGCGGCACGCCCCGCTCGCGGTCGCGGGCGGGGCGTGCTAGGCGCTGAGCGCCTGGTTCCTTGTCGGCTACGGACGGCCGAGGAGCTGGGCGCCCGAGGTCGAGTCGGCCCGGGCCGTGAAGAACTCGGTGAAGCCCCCCACGAACTCCTCCACCGTGATCCGCCCGTCCCCGTCCGTGTCCAACTGGCGGAAACCGTGCGACAGCTCGGCCGGGTGCACCCGCGGGCCGCCGAACACCGCGCGGTACTCGTCGAACTCCAGGAAGCCGCTGCCGTCGGTGTCGGCCGCGGTGAACACCGCCCGCAGAGCGGGCAGCAGCCCCAGCTCCAGGTACGCGTCGCCCCGGTCGCAGCCCGCCAGCGTCCCCGCCACGAACTCCTCCCGGCTCACCTCGCCGTTCCCGTCGGTGTCCATCGCCACCCGCAGCTGCTCCCACCACCCGTCGAAGGCCGCGTACACCCGGGCCTCCGCGGCCTCGTCCAACTCCAGCTGCCAGCACACGTTGTGGGCCATCGCCCGCAGGTCGTGCACGGTGATCACGCCGTCCCCGGTCTGGTCGAGCACCTCGCGGAAGAACCGGTCCACCCGGGAGCCGCGCGTGTCCCGGCGCTGCGGCCGCAGCCGGCGCGGCGGGGCCTGCTCCTCCGGGGCGCGGTAGCGCATCCGCTCCGGGAGGCGCGGCACGACGATCCCGGCACCGCGGTGCAGCAGCACCGACAGCAGGGCGCCCCGCCGGGTCCGGACCAGGCCGAACCGCTCCCGCACGGCCGGCGGCAGGTCCGCCACCGTCAACTCACGGATCACCCGGGCGACCAGGGACCGGGTGACCCGCCACCCGGCGTCCCCGAGGAACCACAGCCGGCGCGGGCGGGGCGCCTCGTGCAGGATGTCGTCCAGGAGGTAGCGGGTGGCCTCGTTGAACTCCAGCTTCTCGGCGGTGTACCGGGCGAAGTACCCGGGCAGGTCGGCGGCGGTCTTCGGGAGCTCCTCCGCCGGCAGCTCGAAGGCCGCGATCGCCTCCCTGAACTCCGCGTACACCAGCTCCAGTTGGTCCGCGTCGTAGCCGTCCCCGCCGAGCCGCCGCATGGCCACCACGCACTCGAACAGCGTCAGCAGCACCCACACCCTGGTCGCTGCGTCCCGGGCGTCGTACGCCCGGCCGTCCGGCATCTCGCCGCGGATCCGCTTGTGGGCGCGGTTCAGCCGGGCCACCTCCCGGCGCAGGGCCTCCGCGTCCTGGTAGAACAGCCGCCGCCCGCTCCCCAGCGTGTGCTCGATCCGCCGCCACGGGTGCGCCCGGTAGGTCGAGTGCTCCTGCATCCCGGCCGCCACCACCGGATCCGCCGCCTGGAGGACCAGCAACCGCCAGGCGACGAGGGCGATCCGCCACTCGGAGAGGTCCCGCTTGAAGGAGACGGAAGTCGGATCAACCACGGGGCTCTCCGGTGATCTCGGGGCCGATCACGAAGCCCTTGGCCGGGCCCTCGGGGATCACGGCCTCCTTGCCGTACGGGATCCGGGCCGCGTACTCGTACGCGCGGCGCTCACGATCCGGCCCGGTGAGGATGGTCACCACGCCGCCGTTCTCGTGATCGTCGATGATCACGTACACCGGGATGCCTGCACGGGCGTAGGCGCGGTGCTTGAGGACGTGGTCGCGCGTGCGGTTCTCAGAACCGGGCGAGACGGTCTCCACGACCAGCGCGACGCTGGAAGCCAGTACGCCCTTGCCCTCGGGGTGCTCGACCGATTCGATGTCCTTCGGTGCGACGAACACGTCGGGGATCAAGACCTTGAGTCCGTCGATGACGTTGCAGTCGTTCCCGGGCCTCCATTCACTGCCACGCAGGTGGAGGAAAAGATCCTCCAAGACGCGGTTGTTCACATCGAAATGACGGCTGCTGCCCGTGGGTGACACCGCGAGGGTCTCCTCGATGATCTCCAGGCGATAGCCCTCAGGCAGTTCCGAGGACTTCCACACGTCCCAAAGCACCTGGTCCAGGTTCACGACGGCCACCTCAGCAACTAGCACGCTCACGAGACACCTCTTCTCCGGTCCAGTGTGATGAGCCTGCGCGATCTCGCACAAGCGACGGCAGCACGGTCGCACACGACCGGAGGGCTGATCGGGTGAATGGCCCGGGGTTCACCCGAACGGGGCGTTTGGGGTGCGGAAACGCGAAACCGCAGGGCGGGCCGGGAGGGGCCTGCCCTGCGGTGGCGGGGGTGCCGGGGGTCCGCGTCCTCCTCCCGAGCGGGCGCGGACCGGGTGGGTCAGGAGGTGGCGCGGGCGCTCTTGCGACGCGAGACGTAGAGGGCGGCGGCGCCGAGGCCGATGGCGGTGGCGGCGCCGAGGGCGAGGTACGGGGTGGCCGGGTTGGAGCCGGTCTCGGCGAGCTCGGCGGTCGAGCCGGTGGTGGTGGCGGCGGTCGCGCTGGTGGTCTTGGTGGTGCCCGTCTGCTGGGTCGAAGTGGTCGACGTCGCGGGCGACTTGTCGGTGGCCGGGGTGACGGTGCCGGGCTGCTGGGCGCCCTGGTCGGCGGGCTTGTCGGCCGGCTTCTCCGCCGGCTTCTCGGCGGGCTTCTCCGCCGCGGCCTTGGCGTCGGCGAGGGCCTTGTCGGCGGTGTTCTTCGCGGCCAGGGCGGCGTCGACCGCCTTGTTGGCCTCGTTGGCCTTGCGGAAGAGGTCGACCTTGGCGTCGTCCGCCGCCGTGCCGGTGGCCGCGGCGGCCGCCTGGGCCTGCTTCTCGGCGGCGATGGCGGCGTTGGCCTTGTCCATCGCCTTCAACAGGTCCTGCCGGGCCTTCTCGCGCTCGGCGTCCGACGCCTTGTCGTAGACGGACATGGCCTGGTGGAGCTCGTCCTCGGCGGCGGTCCGGGCCTCGGTGGCCTTCTTGGCGGCGGCCTGGGCCTCGCGGTGCTTGGCGAGGTAGGGCGCCGGGTCGAAGGCCTCCAGCTTGGCCGCGATGTCGGCCTGCTCGGTCTTGGCCTTCTGGTAGGCCTTGGCCGCGTCGGCGGCGGCCTTCTCCAGGGCGGCGATCGAGCCGGCGTCGTTCTGGGTCTGGGCCGCCGGAGCCGACTCCGCGAAGGCGGGCGCCGCGGAGAGTACGGCGGCGGGCGAGAGCACGGCGGCGACGAGGGCGGCCGAGACCAGCGTACGGCGGAGATTCACAATGACCCCTTCCGGGTCGAAAAGGAAAGCAAATGCCCTGGCCGGGGAGTCTTCTGACGCTCCGGCAGCGCCGATCATAGGCATACGGATTCTTTGCTCTCCATGCCGGTTTCCGGCAATGAAAGGGACGCCGCAATTGCCCGGTCCGCGGCGGAATTGACGAGTCGACAAAGACTGTCGACGAGGGCTCAGGAAACCCGGTCACCATTCGTGGGCAGTTCGACCCGGAAGGTGGCGCCGGCGCCCGGGGCGGTGTCCAGGGTGAGGGTGCCGCCGTGGGCTCGGGTGAGGGCGGTGGCGATGGCGAGGCCGAGTCCGCCGCCGCCGCCGTTGTCGCGGCTGCGGGAGGCGTCGACCCGGTAGAAGCGGTCGAAGACCCGCTGGGCCTGCTCCTCGGTGAGGCCCGGCCCGGTGTCGGCGACCTCCAGCAGGCAGACCCCGTCGGGCCCGCCGCCGACCCCGATCCGTACCGGGGTGCCGGGCGGGGTGTGCTTGACGGCGTTGCCGACCAGGTTGGTGACCACCTGCCGCAGCCGCGCCTCGTCGCCGAGGACGGGCGCCGCGCCGGGTGCGCCGGTGCCGGCCGGGCCGGTGAGGGCGACCGGGCGGCTGGGGTCGAGCGCGGTGAGGTCGTGCAGGGCGTCGGCGGCGAGGGTGCGCAGGTCCATCGGGGCGAGGTCGAGCGGGCGTTCCTCGTCGAGCCGGGCGAGCACCAGCAGGTCCTCGACCAGGGTGCCCATCCGGACGGCCTCGCTCTCGATCCGGCTCATGGTCCGGGTGACGTCCGCCCCGGTGGGCAGCGCACCCATCCGGTACAGCTCGGCGAAGCCGCGGATGCCGGCCAGCGGGGTGCGCAGTTCGTGCGAGGCGTCGGCGACGAAGCGCCGCATCCGGGCCTCGGACTCGGCGCGGGCCGCGAAGGCCGCCTCGATCTGGGTGAGCATGCCGTTGAGCGCGACGGACAGCCGTCCGACCTCGGTGCCGGGGGAGAGTTCCGGCATCCGGTGCGAGAGTTCGCCGGCCGCGATCCGCGCGGCGCCCTCCTCGATCCGCCGCAGCGGCCGCAGTCCGGCCCGGACGGCGAAGAAGCCGAGCGCGGCGATGAGCAGCAGCACGCCGCCGCCGATGGCGAGGAAGGAGGTGCTCAGCCGGCCGACGGTGGTGTCGATGTCCTCGCGGGAGACCGCGACCATGACGTAGGTCGGGGTGCTGACCGGGGAGGCGAACACGCCGGGCCCGGGGGTCGGCGTGCGCGGGGCCTGGATCGGCAGCACCAGGACCCGCCAGCTGTGGTGGCCGCGCTGGTCGGGCAGGTCGAAGGGGGTGTCGGGGGCGGTCTGGGTCGGGTCCAGGCCGCCGAGCTGGGGAGCCGGGTCGGTGTCCGAGACGGGCTGGCGCAGCGAGGTCTGGACCTTGCCGTCCGCGGACAGCCACTGCACCAGGTACTGGCTGGGCAGGCTGATCCGGCGCCCCGAGACGACCGGCTTGCTGCTGCCCGGGGTGCTCAGCTGCATCGGCGCCTTACGGGACAACGGCACGCCGTAGCGCTGGAGTTGCTCGTCCAGCTGCTCCACCAGCTGGGCCCGCACGGCGCCCAGCACGAAGGTGTCGCTGACCACGAGCCCGGTGGTCACCAGCACGAGGGCGAGGACCAGGAGCCGGGCGCGCAGCGACAACCGGGAGGTGAAGCGGGTGAACACGGGCCGGCCCGTCAGCCCTGCGGGGGGCGGCGCAGCGCGTAGCCGATGCCGCGCACGGTGTGGATCAGCTTGGGGCCGTGCGCCGGGCCGGAGTCGAGCTTGCGGCGCAGGTAGGAGATGTACGACTCGACGATGGAGAGGTCCCCGCCGAAGTCGTAGGCCCAGACGTGGTCGAGGATCTGCGCCTTGGACACCACCCGGCCGACGTTGGCCATCAGGTAGTGCAGCAGCTTGAACTCGGTCGGGGAGAGCGCGACCGGGGTGCCGGCCCTGGTCACCTCGTGGGCGACCGGGTCGAGGCTGAGGTCGGCCACCAGCAGGCGCCCGTCCTCGGCGGGGCCGCCGGCCCGGCGCAGGATCGCCCGGATCCGGGCGATCAGCTCCTCCAGGCTGAACGGCTTGGTGACGTAGTCGTCCGCGCCCGCGGCCAGGCCCTGCACCTTGTCGCCGACGCCGTCCTTGGCGGTGAGGAACAGCACCGGCAGGTGGTCGCCCGGGTGTCCGTGCGCGGGCCCGGCTATCTGGCCCCGGTTGGTGCGCTCGCGCAGCTTCTCGACGACGGTGAAGCCGTCGAGGTCGGGCAGCATCACGTCGAGGACCACCAGGTCCGGACGTTCGACGGCGATCAGTTCCAGCGCTTCCGTCCCGCTCGCGGCGGAGGCGACCCGGAATCCGGAGAAGCGCAGCGAGGCTGCGAGCAGTTCGCGGATGTTCGGCTCGTCGTCCACGACGAGGAGGAAGGCCTCGCCCTGGCCCCCGGCCACGGCGGGGCCGCCCGGTGTGGTGACAGTGCCTTGCACGGGGGTTCCGCCTCCCGGTCGGACGATGACGTTCAGCATGAGGCTAGCCCCCGGAGGCTATGCGGCATGGATGAATGTTGGATTAACACCTTAACGGTCGGTTTTGCGGTGACAAGCCCCCTGGGGTGGGGCTCGGTGGTGTGCGCACGGGCCGGTCACGACCGCGCCCGCTCGCAGCGGCCCCGGACGGCGGCGGGCGGGCGGCGGACAGCGGCCGACGGACAGCGGCCGACGGACAGCGGCGGGCGGACAGCGGCGGGCGGACAGCGGCGGGCGGACAGCGGCGGGCGGCCGGACGGAGTGCCGTCCGGCCGCCCGCGCGGTCCCCGCTCAGTGCTGGGCGAACTGGCCCGGCCGGTAGTCGCCGGCGGGCTGGCGGATCATGACGTTGCCCCGGTTGAAGGCGTTGATCAGCGCGATGACGCAGACCAGCGCCGCGAGCTGCTCCTCGTCGTAGTGCTTCGCCGCGTTCGCCCACGCCTCGTCCGTCACCCCGCCCCCGTCGGCGAGCCGGCTGCCCTGCTCGGCCAGCTCCAGGGCGGCCCGCTCGGCGTCGGTGAAGACCGTGGCCTCGCGCCAGGCCGCCACCAGGTTCAGCCTGGTCGCCTCCTCCCCCGCGTGCACGGCGTCCTTGAAGTGCATGTCGACGCAGAACCCGCAGCCGTTGATCTGGCTGGCCCGCAGCCGCACCAACTCCTGGGTCGCGTACGGCAGCGTCGAGTCGGCGATCGGCTGGTTCGCGGCGATCAGGTGCTTGTAGACCTTGGTCATGACCGGGTTGGCGAAGGGGTTCAGTCGGGCTTCCACGGTGTGCTCCCTCAGGCTCGGTGCTTCCTTGTCGTTCTTCCTTCAGGACAAGGTGGCCGGGCACCGTGTGACATCCCCGGGGGTGACCCGCGTCACCCCTGCCATTCCCCGGCGTGCTCGGCGTGCTCGGCGTGCTCGGCGTGCTCGGCGTGCTCGGCGTGCTCGGCGTGCTCGGCGTCCCCCGCGGCCTCCCCGCCCAGCGGCTTCGCGTGCAGCACCTCACGGCCCTGTTCGGCGGCGCGGGCGATCGACTCGGAGACGAAGTCCAGGAAGCGGGCGATGTTCTCCAGCCGGTTGCCCGCCGGGGTCCCGCCGCCGAGGATGCCGACGCCCTGCCGGGCGGTGTCGACGAGCTGGGCGGTGGCCTGGGCGCTGACCATCATCGACCGGTACCAGATGTCGTCGTCCACGAAGTAGCGCTCGCGGCGCCGCTCGTCGCGCTCCCGGGTCACCATGCCCTGGCCCTCCAGGAAGGCGATCGACTTGGAGATGGTCGCCGGGCTGACCTGGAGGCGCTCGACCAGCTCGGCGGCGGTGAGGCTGCCCGCGTCGGTGAGGTAGAGGCAGGCCAGCACCCGGGACATCATCCGGGGCATGCCGGACTGCATCAGGACGGCGGTGAACACCTCCTCGTAGGCGTGCACCGCCTCGGCGTCCCGGCCGTGCGGCTGCGGGGCGGCGCCCGGCCCCTGGGGTGCGGGCTGCCGCCGGCGCTGGGCGCGGTGTCCGGTGGCGCGGTGGGCGAGGTCGGCGCGGTAGGTGGCGGGGCCGCCGTTGCGCATCACCTCGCGGGTGACGGTCGAGGTCGGCCGGTCGAGGCGCCTGGCGATCTCCGCGTACGCGAGACCGTCGGCCAGCCCCAGCGCGATCTGCTGGCGTTCCTGCTGGGTGAGCCTGCCGCCCGGCATCGCGGTCTCCTTCGGGATCGATGGTCTCTGCGCTCTCCGTTCAAGATAGCGTCCACCGTCAATCCATTGCAACGAAAGGCGGCCCGGCTCGTTGCGTTCCCGGCAGGTCCATGGCGATGGCCTCTGGCAATCCGCCTGAGAAAATAGGATTCTCGTGCTACGAGACCATGAGCAGAAGGATGAACGCAACGTAGCTTTTCCTACGTCAGAAACCAAGGGGCCAAGACTGGTCCCGCAGCGCCGGGGGGGGGGGGCCCCGGGGGGCCCCCCCCCACCCGGGGGGGGGGGGCGGGGGGCGGGCGGGGGGGGGGTGCCCCGCGGGGCGGGCCTGTCCACCGAGTCCGGGATCCCGGACTACCGGGGCGAGACGGG
>NZ_JBHWIV010000126.1:0-18039 GCF_042731675.1 Kitasatospora sp. NPDC059827
GGGCCCTCGCCGGCGGTGGGGGCGCGGGCGCGGCCGCCGGGGCCGGGCCCCGGCGCCGGGCCCGAGCCCGCCCGCGCCGCCCAGGGCAAGGGCGGCGGCCGGGCGGACGGCGGCTCCGGCGGCGCGGGCGGCTCCGGCACCCCCGGTGGCACCGGCGGTGCGGGCGGGCGGGCGGCGGCGCGGCGCGGCGCCAAGCCCAAGAAGAACGTGAAGAAGATCGTCGCCTGGTCCGCGGCCGGCGTGCTGGTGCTGATCGCGGGCGCCGGCGGCGCGATCTACTACAAGCTGAACGCCAACATCAAGTCCTTCGACGCCGACGCGATAGCCACCGACCGCCCGCCCGAGGCCAAGGCCGACGCGGACGGCAACAAGCCGGTGAACGTGCTGCTGATCGGCTCCGACAGCCGCGGCGGCAACAACTCCGACCTCGGCGGCGGCGAGGACGGCGGCGCCCGCTCGGACACCACGATCCTGCTGCACGTCTACGCCGACCACAAGCACGCCGTGGGCATCTCGATCCCGCGCAACGCGATCGTGCCGATCCCGTCCTGCAAGCTCCCCAACGGCAAGTGGACCAAGGGCGGCAACGACCTGTTCAACGCCGCCTTCTCGGTCGGCGGCAGCGACGGCGGCAACCCGGCCTGCACCCAGAACACGGTGGAGAAGGTCACCGGCATCCGGGTCGACCACACCATGGTGGTCGACTTCAACGGCTTCTCCGCGATGACCAAGGCCGTCAACGGCGTGGACATCTGCCTGCCGAAGGCGATCTACGAGGGCGACATCAACCCCAACCTGCACAAGAAGGGCAACCTCGTCCTCCCGCAGGGCAAGCAGACCGTCCAGGGGCAGCAGGCGCTCGACTACGTCCGGCTGCGGCACGGCATCGGCGACGGCTCCGACATCGGCCGGATGAAGCGCCAGCAGGCCTTCATGAGCTCGCTCGCCACCAAGATGAAGAAGGACGGGCTCAGCCCCACCAACCTGCTGCCGCTGGCCGACGCGGCCACCAAGTCGCTGACCGTCGACCCGGGGCTGGACTCCGCGGACAAGCTGCTCTCCTTCGGCCTGTCGTTGAAGAACATCGACATGCACGACCTCAAGTTCGTGACCGCGCCCTGGCGCTACCGCACCCAGGACGCCAACATCGACCTGGTCCAGCCGGACTCCAACAAGCTCTGGGAGACCCTCAAGGCCGACCAGACCATCGACGGCCAGAACGCCACCGGCCAGCAGCCGGACGCCGGCGCCGGCCCGAGCACCGCCCCCCAGCCGACCGCGGCCGCCACCCCCGCCGCGGCGGCCGCGGACGCCTCCAACGCCTCGGTCAAGGTCGCGGTCTACAACGGCACGGCCGTCAACGGCCTGGCCGGCAAGGCGACCGACCTGCTCAAGGGCGCCAAGTACTCGGCCAGTACGGCGGGTCAGGCGGCGAGTACCAAGTACAAGACCACCACCATCGAGTACAGCTCCAGCCAGAAGGCGAACGCCGAGAAGCTCGCCGCGCTGTTCCCGGGCGCCAGCCTGGAGCCCGGCAGCTCCCGCGGCATCTCGCTGATCGTCGGCCAGGACTTCGCCGCGGCCAACGGCATGGGGGCCGGCGCGTCCGGCGCGTCCGGTGCGGCCGCCACCCCCGGCGCCCAGACGCCCGCGCAGCCGCTGCCCACCACCGTCACCAACGACGCCCGCTCGGCGGACGACGACATCTGCGCCAACACCACCTACGGCAGCGGCGGCTGATCCCACCCGCCGGACGACCGACCGGACCGACCGCACGACCCCCGGAGCGCGTGGCCCCGGGGGTCGTGCCATGGTGGCGGTAGCGGGGGGCCCACCGGTCACCGGCACCGAAAGGGCGGACCCCATGCCCGAGATCGCCATGCAGTTCGACATCGCCGCCCCCCGGGACGCCGTCCTGGCCGCGCTCAACACGCACGACGGGCTGACCGGCTGGTGGACCACCGGGGTGGGCCGCGAGGGCGAGGTGCTGCTGCTCGACTTCCCCGGGGTCCCCGAGCCGTTCCGGCTGCGCCGCGAGCGGGCCGACCGGGACCGGGTGCTGTGGGCCAACACCGGGGCCTTCCCGCCGCACTGGGCCGGCACCTGGATCAGCTGGGAGCTCGCCGACCAGCCCGGCGACCCCGGCCGCACCCGGCTGCTGTTCCGGCACGGCGGCTGGCAGCCGGGCAGCGAGGAGGGCGTCCCGATGGTGGCCGGCACCTGGGCCGAACTCCTGGTCCGGCTCAAGGACTACGCGCAGAGCGGCAAGGCGCAGCCGCTGTTCGTCACCGCCCTGCGCCACGACGAGGAGTGACCGCCCGGCCACCGTCCGGCCGCCGCCGGGCCGCCGCCCCGCCACCGGTCGCCCACCAGGGCGCCGTCCGGTGGCGGGAACGCGGCGCCGGGCTGAGGGTGGGCGGTGTACCGCCGTCGTACCGCCGTCCGCGCGGACGGCCGTACCGGTCGGGCCGGGCCCGACCGCCCGACGACCCCAGCCGGCCACCACCGCCTCCGGGAGGCCCAGCGATGCCCCTAGTGACCGATCCGTACCAGCCCGGCACCCCGTGCTGGATCGACCTGATGGCGAGCGACCAGCAGGCCGCGCTCGACTTCTACCGCGACCTGTTCGGCTGGCAGGGCGAGCTCGGCCCGGCCGAGTTCGGCGGTTACGCCGTGTGCACCCTCAACGGCCGCCCGGTCGCCGGGATCATGGCGCAGTCCGCGCCCGAGGGCCAGCCGCTGCCGCCGGTCGGCTGGACCACCTACCTGGCCTCGGACGACGCCGACGCGGCCGGCGCCGCCATCACCGGGGCCGGCGGCACGGTGGTCTACCCGCCGATGGACGTCGGCACGGTCGGCCGGATGCTGGTCGCCGCCGACCCGACCGGCGCGGTGTTCGGGGTCTGGCAGGCGATGGACTTCATCGGCGCGGGCGTCGTCAACGAGCCCGGCGCGCTGATCTGGAACGAGCTGAACACCGCCGACACCGGGGCGGCCGGCCGCTTCTACCAGCCGGCCCTCGGACTGCGCCCGGCCACCATCCAGGGCATGGACGGCTACTACTCGCTGAACGTCGGCGACCGCACGGTGGGCGGCATGCAGGCGATCCCCGGGTACCTGGGGTCCGGCACCCCCTCGCACTGGATGGCGTACTTCTCGGTGGACGACGCCGACTCCACGGTGGACGCCCTGGTCAAGGCCGGCGGTTCGGTGCTCCAGCCGCCGTTCGACATGCAGTCCGGCCGGATGGCCGTGGTCAGGGACCCGCAGGGCGCGCTGTTCGCCGTCGTCCAGTCGCCCGAGGCGCAGATGCCGGACTCGCCGTAACCGCCGCCCCCGGACGCGCTGGGCGACCGGATGCCGCCCTTCCGGCGACGCGCCGCCGGGAATGGGCGGCATCCCCCGCGTTCCCGGGGCAGACTGCACCCATGCTGGGGCTACCGGACGACATCCGCGCTTTCCTCTTCGACCTCGACGGGGTGCTCACCCGGACCGCGACCGTGCACGCCGCGGCCTGGAAGGACACCTTCGACGCCTTCCTGCGCGCCGAAGCCGCCCGCACCGGCGGGCCGTTCGTCCCCTTCGACGCCGTCACCGACTACGACACCTACGTGGACGGCCGCCCGCGCCTGGACGGCACCCGGGCCTTCCTGCGGAGCCGGGGCATCGATCTGCCCGAGGGCACCGAGGACGACCCGCCGAACACCCGTACCTTGCAGGGCGTCAGCCGGGCCAAGAACGACACCGTGCTGCGGCTGATCCGCGAGCAGGGCGTCGCCCCGTACGAGGGCTCGGTCGCCTACGTGCACCGGCTGCGCGCGCTGGGACTGCCCCGCGCGGTGGTCTCCTCCAGCGCCAACTGCCGGGACGTGCTGCGCTCGGCGGGCATCCTGGACCTCTTCGACGTGATCGTGGACGGCGTGGTCGCCAAGCAGCGGTCCCTGCCCGGCAAGCCCGCCCCGGACACCTACCTGTACGCCGCCCGCGAGCTGGGCGTCGAGCCCGCGCACGCCGCCGTCTTCGAGGACGCGCTGGCCGGGGTCGCCTCCGGCCGGGCCGGCGGCTTCGGCGCGGTGGTCGGGGTCAACCGCACCGGGCAGGCCGCCGAACTGCGCCGCGATGGCGCCACCGTGGTCGTCGACGACCTCGCCGAGCTGCTGTCGGACGACGAGGGGGAGGCGTCATGAGCCCGGCCGACAACTTCGCCATCGACCCCTGGCAGATCACCGAACACGGCCTGGAACAGGCCTCGTTGGCCCGCGCCGAGTCTGTCTTCGCGCTCTCCAACGGCCACATCGGCCTGCGCGCCAACCTGGACGAGGGCGAGCCGCACGGCCTGCCCGGCACCTACCTCAACGGCGTCTTCGAACTGCGGCCGCTGCCCTACGGCGAGGGCGGCTACGGCTACCCGGAGTCCAGCCAGAGCGTCATCAACATCACCAACGGCAAGATCATCCGACTGCTGGTGGACGACGAGCCCTTCGACCTGCGCTACGGCGAACTGGTCGGCCACACCCGCTGGTTGGACTTCCGCGAGGGACTGCTGCACCGCGAGTGCGAATGGACCTCCCCGGCCGGGCGGACCATCCGGGTGCGCTCCTCCCGGCTGGTCTCGCTCACCCAACGGGCCATCGCCGCCGTGGAGTACACCGTCGAGGCGGTGGACGGGCCGGTGCGGATCGTGCTCCAGTCCGAACTGGTCGCCAACGAGCAGCTGCCCGGCGGCCCCGAGGGGGACCCGCGGGCCGCCGCCGTGCTGGAGGCGCCGCTGCAGGCCGAGGCGCACCACGCGAGCGGCACCAAGGCCGTCCTGGTGCACCGCACCCGGTTCAGCGGCATCCGGGTCGCCGCCGGGATGGACCACGTCATCGAGGGCCCGGAGCGGCTGGACACCGTCGCTGAGTCCGAGGCCGACCACTGCCGGATCAGCGTCACCACCGTGCTCGCCCCCGGACAGCGGCTGCGGCTGGTCAAGTTCATGTCCTACGGCTGGTCCGGCACCCGCTCGCTGCCCGCCGTCCGGGACCAGGTCGAGGCCGCGCTGAATGCCGCCCGGTACACCGGCTGGGACGGCCTGGTCGCCGAACAGGCTGACTACCTGAGGGAATTCTGGGAGAGCAGCGACGTCGAGATCGAGGGCGACGTCGAACTCCAGCAGGCCGTCCGGTTCGCCGTCTTCCACGTCCTCCAGGCCGGCGCCCGCAGCGAGGAACGCGCCATCCCCGCCAAGGGGTTGACCGGCCCGGGCTACGACGGGCACAGCTTCTGGGACACCGAGACCTTCGTGCTGCCGGTGCTCACCTACTGCCTGCCCAGCGCCGTCAACCAGGCCCTGCGCTGGCGGCACACCACGCTCCCGCTGGCCCGCGAACGCGCCGCCCAACTCGGCCTGGCCGGCGCCGTGTTCCCCTGGCGGACGATCCGCGGCGAGGAGTGCTCCGGGTACTGGCCGGCCGGCACCGCGGCCTTCCACATCGGCGCCGACATCGCCGCCGCCGTGGCCCGCTACGTCCGGGCCACCGGGGACGCGGAGTTCGAGCGCGAGTACGGCCTCGAACTCCTGGTGGAGACCGCCCGGATGTGGCGCTCGCTCGGCCACCACGACAGCGCCGGCCGGTTCCGGATCGAGGGCGTCACCGGCCCCGACGAGTACAGCGCCGTCGCCGACAACAACGTCTACACCAACCTGATGGCGCAGACGAACCTGCGCGCCGCCGCGGAAGCCGCCGTCCGCCACCCGCGCGAGGCCGACGCGCTCGGCGTGGACACCGAGGAGACCGCCGCCTGGCGCGACGCCGCCGCCGCGATGTACGTCCCGTACGACGCGGCCCTCGGCGTCCACCCCCAGGCCGACGGCTTCACCCACCACCAGGTCTGGGACTTCGAGGGCACCCCGCCGGAGAAGTACCCGCTGCTGCTGCACTACCCGTACTTCGACCTGTACCGCAAGCAGGTGGTCAAGCAGGCCGACCTGGTGCTCGCCATGCAGGTCCGCGGCGACGCCTTCACCGACGAGCAGAAGGTCCGCAACTTCGCCTACTACGAGAGGCTCACCGTCCGGGACTCCTCGCTCTCCGCCTGCACCCAGGCGGTGATCGCCGCCGAGGTCGGGCAGCTCGACCTCGCCTACGACTACACCGCCGAAGCCGCCCTGATGGACCTCCACGACCTCGGCGGCAACACCCGCGACGGCCTGCACATGGCCTCGCTCGCCGGGGCCTGCATCGCCCTGGTGGCCGGTTTCGGCGGGCTGCGCGACCACGGGGAGACGCTGGACTTCCGGCCCCGGCTGCCCTCCGGGCTGATGCGGCTGAGCTTCTCGCTGCTGGTCCGCGGCCACCTGCTCGGCGTCCGGATCACCCACGAGGGCACCACCTACACCCTGCGCCGCGGCGAGGTGATCCACCTGCGGCACGACGGCGAGACGGTCCAGGTCAAGGCCGGCTCCCCGGTCACCCTGCCCACCACCGTCCCGCCCGCCCAGGAGCGCTGCGCCCAGCCCCCGGGGCGTGAGCCGGCCCGCCGCCAGCCCCAGGCGGGCCTGGTGGCCGGCAAGCTCGGCCAGCAGGACCACCTGGCGGCGGAGTAGCCGCGCCGGTCGCTCGCCTGTTCGGGCCCGCTCCGGATGCGGGGCGGGCCCGCACCTCGGAGGGTGGGCACGTCCGGTGACAACCGGCGCCCGGCCGAGCCCGGCGCCCGGCGAAGGGGTGCGCCCGTGGCGACGGTGGCCGAACAGATGGTGGAGGTGCTCCGGCAGGCCGGGGTGGAGCGGGTCTACGGCGTGGTCGGGGACAGCCTCAACCCGGTCGTCGACGCGATCCGCCGGGCGGACGGCATCGGCTGGGTGCACGTGCGCAACGAGGAGGCCGGCGCCTTCGCGGCCGCCGCCGAGGCCGAGCTCAGCGGCCGGCTGGCGGTCTGCGCCGGCTCCTGCGGCCCCGGCAACACCCACCTGATCCAGGGCCTGTACGACGCCCAGCGCAGCGGCCTGCCGGTGCTCGCGCTGGCCTCGCACATCCCGTCCGGGCAGATCGGCACCGGCTTCTTCCAGGAGACCCACCCCGAGCGGGTGTTCACCGACTGCAGCAACTGGTGCGAGATGCTCTCCACCCCCGCCCAGCTGCCCCGGCTGCTGCGGGTCGGCATCCAGCACGCGCTGGGTTCGCACGGCGTCTCGGTGCTCGCCTTCCCCGGGGACGTCGCCGCCCTGCCCGCCGCCGGGCCGACCGGCAGCAGCCACTTCCTCACCGAGCAGGCGGTGGCCGCGCCGCCCTGGTCCCAGGTGCGGGAGCTGGCCCGGCTGCTGAACGCGGCCCGCCGGGTCGCCCTGTTCTGCGGTGCCGGGGTGCGCGGGGCGCACGCCGAGGTGATGGCGGTCGCCGAGGCGTTGCACGCGCCGGTCGGGCACTCGCTGCGCGGCAAGGAGTGGATCCAGTTCGACAACCCGTACGACGTCGGGATGAGCGGACTGCTCGGCTACGGCGCCTGCCACGAGGCGCTGCACTCCGCCGACCTGGTGCTGCTGCTCGGCACCGACTTCCCGTACGACTCCTTCCTGCCGCAGGCGCACACCGTCCAGGTCGACCACGACGCGACCAGGCTGGGCCGGCGCACCGCCCTGGAGCTGGCCGTGCACGGCGACGTCGCGGCCACCCTGCGGGCCGTCCTGCCGCTGCTGGAGGCGAAGCCGGACCGCTCCTTCCTGGACGGCCTGCTGCGCAAGCACTGCAAGTCGCTGGAGGACGTGATCGGCGCCTACACCCGGGACATCGACAAGCACCTGCCGATCCACCCGGAGTACGTCGCCTCGGTGCTGGACGACGTCGCCGCCGAGGACGCGGTGTTCACCGTGGACACCGGCATGAACAACGTCTGGGCCGCCCGCTACCTCCGGCCGAACGGCCGCCGCCGGGTGATCGGCTCCTTCCTGCACGGCTCGATGGCGAACGCCCTCCCGCACGCGATCGGCGCCCAACTCGCCTGCCCAGGGCGGCAGGTGATCGCGATGGCGGGCGACGGCGGGATCGGCATGCTGCTCGGCGAACTGCTCACGGTGGCCAAGCACCGGCTGCCGGTGAAGACGGTGGTCCTCAACAACGGCGCGCTCGGCATGATCAAGCTGGAGATGCTGGTCTCCGGCTACCCGGAGTACGAGATCGACAACGGGGACGTGGACTACGCGGGCATCGCCCGGGCGATGGGCATCCCGGCCAAGCGGGTCACCGAGCCGGACAGGGTCCGGGAGGTGCTGGCGGAGGCGCTGGAGCGGCCCGGGCCGGCCCTGGTGGACGTGGTCACCGACCCCAACGCGCTGTCCATCCCGCCGCGGATCACCGCCGCCCAGGTGAAGGGCTTCGCGCTGGCCGCCGGGCGGACGGTGCTGTCCGGCGGGGTCGGGCGGATGGTCGACCTGGCGCGCAGCAACCTGCGGAACATTCCACGGCCGTGAGCGCCCGGCCGTGAGTGCCCTGGAGCGGTTTGCCCCTGAGGCAAGTTTCTTGCCCCTGCGGCAGGGCGGGTGTCCACTGGACACATGAGCAGCAGCACCACCGGTGCCACCGGCACTCCCGCCGACGACGGCCGGCTCGACGACCAGGAGGTCGCCGGCCTCGCCGCCCGCCTCCGCGAGCACCGGCTCAGCAGCCGGCTCACCCTGGAGGTCGCCGCGGGCCGGATCGGCCTCTCCCCAGCCTATCTGTCCCGGCTGGAGACCGGCCGCCGCCAGCCCTCGCTGCCCGTCCTGCTCGGCCTGGCCCGCGCCTACGGCACCTCGGTCTCCGGGCTGCTCGGCGAGGCGCTGGTCGAACCGGACCCGGTGGTCCGCGGCGGCGCCATCGAGCCCGGCCGGGCCGGCGGCTGGGGCTACCGCCGGGCCGGCGCCCCCGGCCGCGCCATGCAGGCCCTGCGGGTGTTCGTCCCGCCGGGCGTCCAGGACGAGGTGGTCCGGGTCCACCCCGGCGAGGAGTGGCTGTACGTCCTGCGCGGGGAACTGCGGGTCACCCTCGGCGACCGCGTCCACCACCTCGCCCCCGGCGACTCCGCGCACTACGACTCGCTCACCCCGCACTGCATCGCCGCCGCATCCGGCACCGGCGTCGAACTGCTCTTCGTCCACACCCTGTTGCAGAGCCCCGGCGGCGAACTCTGCCTCGGCGGCGGCCCCGCCGCGAGCCACTGACCAGCCGTCAGAACACCTCGGAGGAGATCACCATGGCCGATCCCACCACCGCCGACACCGCCACTGCCAACGCCGCCGGTGCCCCCGACACCGCCGCCGGCCCGAAGACCGTCGACGCCGGCAAGTGGGCCAACAAGCGGGTCTACCACCGCCTGGTGATCTACACCGTGGGCTGCCACCTCTTCGCCGGGTTCATCATCCTGCTGTTCGAACTGGGCACCCGCAACAAGTAGTCGACCCCACCTGCTGGGCGTCCGCCTCCGCCCCCGTCGGAGGCGGGCGCCCGACCGCCCGACCGCCCGACCGCCTGACCGCCCGGCGACGTCAGGCGTCGCGGAGCACCCGGCAGAGGGCCTCCAGGGCCGCCGGGAAGGCGTGCTCCGGCGGGGACCCGTAGCCGATCACCAGCGCGGGCCCGGTCTCCTCCGCCGCCCCCGGCGTCGCCGGGTCGGCGCGGTGCCGGTCGAGTCCGCTGAGGGCCAGTCCGGCGGCCTCGGCGCGGGCCAGCAGCTCCGCCTCCGGCGTCGCGCCGGGCGGGAGTTGCAGGACGGCGTGCAGTCCGGCCGCGATGCCGGTGATCTCGACCCGCGGGGCGTGCTCGGCGAGCGCGGCGACCAGCCGGTCCCGGCGGCGCCGGTAGTGCAGCCGGCAGCGCCGTACGTGCCGGTCGTACGTCCCCGAGGTGATCAGCTCGGCCAGGGTCAGCTGGTCCAGCACCGGGGACATCGTGTCCGCCAGCACCTTCAACCGGGCGACCGGTTCGACCAGCGCGTCCGGCAGGGCCAGCCAGGCCAGCCGCAGGCCCGGGGCCAGGCTCTTGGCGGCGGTGCCCGCGTACACCACCCGCTCCGGGTCGAGGGCCTGCATCGCGCCGAGCGGCTGCCGGTCGTAGCGGAACTCGCCGTCGTAGTCGTCCTCGATCACGTACCGGTCCTGCTCGCGCGCCCACCGCACCGCGGCCGCCCGCCGGTCGGCGGACAGCGGCGCGCCGGTCGGGAACTGATGGGCGGGGGTGAGCAGGGCGGCGGCGGGGCCGGCGTCCAGCCGGTCGACCAGCGCGCCCTCGCAGTCCAGCGGCAGCGGGACGGTCGCCAGCCCGGCGGCCCGCACCACGGCGTGCTGCGGCGGCAGCCCGTACGCCTCCACCGCGAGCGAACGGGCCCCGCGCTCCTTCAACGCCGCGCACAGCAGCCCCAGGCCCTGCTGGAAGCCGCCGCACACGAGCAGGTGGTCCGGATCGGTGCGGACCCCGCGGACCCGGGCCAGGTAGTCGGTCAGCGCCTCGCGCAGTTCGATCCGGCCCAGCGGGCTGCCGTAGCCGAACGCGTCGTGCGGCGCGGTGGCGAGGGCCCGGCGGGCCGCGGCCAGCCAGGCGGTGCGGGGGAACAGCGAGAGGTCGGGCCGCCCGGACATCAGGTCGTGCCGGACGCTCGGCCGCCGCCCCCCGGCGGGCGCGGACCGCGCGCCCCGCACCGGCACGGCCCGCCGCGCGACGGTGGTGCCGGACCCCTGCCGCGAGCTGAGCCACCCCTCGGCGGCGAGCTGCCCGTACGCCTCGACCACCGTGTTGCGGGCGATCCCGAGGTCCTCCCCGAGCGCCCGTGAGGACGGCAGCCGCGTCCCGGGCGCCAGCCGCCCGTCCTGCACTGCCTCGCGCAGCGCGTCCTCCAGCGCCGCCCGCAGCCCGGCGCCGGCAGCGCGCCGCCCGGTGAGGTCCAGATGCAGATCGCCGCCGAAGGCGGTCCAGGAGCCGTTCACGGGCCCCATTCTCGCCTGTCGCGGCGGGTGCCGATGTGCTCGAAGCGGTGGCCGTCCTCCCTCGGGTTCGGCAGAATCGGGTGGGGTCGTCGAGGCTGGTGGGGCCGGTCGGGCCGGTGGGACCGTCGGGGTGGGCGGTCGGTGTCCGCCATCGATCCGACGGGTGCCGAGGCGAGGATGTGACAGATGGGCGAGGAGAACTCCGGAGCGGAGCTGCTGGCCGCGCGGTTCGAGGCGGAGCGGTCCCAACTGCGGTCCGTGGCCTACCGGATGCTGGGGTCGGTCGCCGAGGCGGAGGACGCCGTCCAGGAGGCGTGGTTCAAGCTGAGCCGCAGTGACACGGGCGAGCTGCGCAACCTCGGGGCCTGGCTGACCACGGTGGTCGGCCGGATCTGCCTGGACCAGCTGCGCTCCCGGGCCTCCCGGCGGGAGGACCCGCTGCCCGAGCAGGAGGGGCGGGTGCGGCTGCCGGATCCGGTGGTGAGCGGGTCGGCGGCGCTGGACCCGGTGCACGGGATCCTGGTCGCGGACTCGGTGGGGATCGCGCTGATGGTGGTGCTGGAGACGCTCTCCCCGGCGGAGCGGGTGGCCTTCGTGCTGCACGACATGTTCGACGTGCCCTTCGACGGGATCGCCGAGGTGCTCGGCCGCACCGCCGCCTCGACCCGCCAACTGGCCAGCCGCGCCCGCCGCCGGGTGCAGGGCGCCACCCCGGCCGGCGACACCGACGACGGGCTCAAGCGCACGGTGGTGGAGGCCTTCCTGGCCGCCGCCCGGGGCGGGGACTTCGACGCCCTGCTGACGGTGCTGGACCCGGAGGTGGTGGCCCGGTCCGACGGCGGCACGCTGGTGCCGAGCGTGCTGCGCCGGGGCGCGGCCGAGGTCGCCGCCCAGGCGATCGCCTTCGCCCGGTTCGCCGCCGACGGACGCCTGGTGCTGGTCAACGGCTCGCCCGGCGTGGTGTCCTTCGCCGGGGGCCGCCCGCTGTCGGTCATGTCCTTCACGATCCACCGCGGCCGGATCACCGGACTGGACGTCCTCACCGACCCGGACCGGTTGGCCGCCCTGGGGCTCACCGGGTAGAACGCCCGCGGGCCGTACGGCAGTTCGCCGTACGGCCCGCGGGCTGTCGTCGGGTTGTCGTCGGTGCGCCGTACGGCCCGCGGGCTGTCGTCGGTGCGCCGTCGGTCAGCCCAGGCCGCCGGTGGCCCGGAGGTTCTGCCCGGTGATCCAGCGGGCGTCCGGCCCGGCCAGGAAGGCGACCACGTCGGCGATGTCCTCGGGCTGTCCGAGCCGGCGCAGCGGGGTCAGGCCCGCGACCCGGTCGAGCGCCTCGGGCGGGTTGGCGGCGCGCAGCAGGTCGGTGTCGGTGGCGCCGGGGGAGACGGTGTTGACGGTGATGCCGCGCGGGCCGAGTTCGGCCGCGGCGACGGCGGTGAGCTGTTCGACGGCGCCCTTGCTGGCGGCGTACGCGGCGATGCCGGGGACGGGGCGCACGGTGTTCACGCTGGAGATGTTGACGATCCGTCCGCCGTCGCGCATCCGGCGGGCGGCGTAGCGGACGGTGGCGAACACGGCGCGGGTGTTGACGGCCAGGACGGCGTCGAAGGCCGTGTCGTCGAGGTCCGCGAGCGGGGTGGGGGTGAAGGACCGCGCGGCGTTGTTCACCAGGATGTCCAGCCCGCCGAGCCGCTCCTCGGCCGTGGCCATCAGCCGCTCGGCGGCGCCCGGTTCGGCGAGGTCGGCCGGTACGGCCCAGGCGCGTCCGCCGCCCGCCGCCACCGCGTCGACCACCGCCTCGGCGGCCGCCCGGTCGGTGGCGTAGCCGAGGACGACGTCCGCGCCCTCGCGCGCCAGCCGCTCGACGATCGCCCGTCCGATGCCCCGCGAGCCGCCCGTGACGACCGCCGCCCTGCCCTCGGCCAGCTTGCGCACCTGTCCTGCCGCCGTTCCTGCCACCGTTCCACCTCTCGCGAAGTCGCCTGTCCTGCCGGTGACATGGTCGTCGAGGCGGCCGTTCGGCGCGCGGGATTTCCGGCGGGGCGGGCGGTGGGCTGTCGGAGCCGCGGGAGGGGGCTCAGACCGAGAGGTAGATCGCGCTGCCGAGGCCGGCCAGGAAGCAGTACACCGCGAACGGGGTCAGGCTGCGGGTCTCGAAGTACTTGGTGAGGAAGCGCACCGAGATGTAGCCGGCCACGAAGGCGGCGACGCTGCCGGCCGCGACCGGGCCGAGCACGGAGGAGTTCTCCGGCTTGAACAGCTCGGGCACCTTCAGCGCCGAGGCGGCCAGGATGACCGGGGTGGCGAGCAGGAAGGAGAACCGGGCGGCGTCCTCGTGGTGCAGCCCGCGCAGGATGCCGGCGCTCATGGTGACGCCGGAGCGGCTGATGCCGGGGAACAGCGCGAGGATCTGGGCGGCGCCGATCCAGGCGCCCTGGCCGAAGCCGAGCCTGGTCAGCCGGACGTCGGAGGCGGTCGCCGGGTCGAGGCCGGGCTCGTCGACGGGGGCGGCGTAACCGGCCCGGCGGCGGCCGCTGCCGCCGCGCTTGAGCCGTTCGGCGCCGAGCAGCACCAGGCCGTTGAGGGCGAGGAAGACCGCGGCGGGCAGCGGCTTGCCGAGGGCGTGCCGCAGGGCCTTCTCCAGGACGAGTCCGGCCACGCCGACCGGGATGGTGGAGATGATGAGAAGCCAGGTGAGCTTCTCGTCCCGGGTCTGCACCCGGCGGTGCCGGATCGAGCTGACCAGGCCGCTGACCACCCGGACCCAGTCCCGCCGGAAGAACACCACCAGGGCGAGCGCGGTGGCCAGGTGCAGGGCGACCAGCGCGGCGAGGTAGGGGGAGCCGTCGGCGGTCATGTCGAGGTCCTGCTGGATCTTCCCGCCGAGCACGGCCGGAAGCAGGATGCTGTGGCCCAGGCTGGAGACCGGGAAGAGTTCCGTCACACCCTGCAGCAGGCCGACGCCTATCGCTTCCGGGTAGGTCAGGGTGGACATCGCGCACCTTCGCTCGGGGGTCTGCGGCCGCCCGATCCCGGTGGCCACCGCGAAGCTACTACGGGCATGTAGACGCCTGGCAGGCCCGCTCCCAGAAGTTCATCGAGCGTATGTCCGGGCGTCACCGGGCCCGGACTCAGCCGAACAGCGCGCCGGCCAGGGCGCCCAGCAGACTGCCGAACGGCACGCTCCGGTGCACGGCGGCGCCGAGCAGCAGGCCGGCGGTCGCGGCGAGCGGGACGCCCAGCAGCGGCAGGGCGACGGCCAGCAGGGCGGACAGGCGGGGCGGGCGGGGCGGGAGGTCCATCGGGCGCCTCCTACGGGGGCGAGGGGTCGACGGAGCCCTACGATGCAGCCTCCCGCAGCGTCAGCTTCAAGTCCTTTTACGGGACCCGGTCCGGACGTACGTCCGTCTCGGACGTCCAGATCGCTCGCGGGCGGCCGGCCGGGACGTACGTCCGTGTCGGACGCTCGTGTCGATCGTACGTCCGTGTCGATCGTACGTCCGTGTCGGTCGGACGTACGACCTAGACGCACGTCCGTCCCGTTCAGGCCTCCACCCGCCGCCACCCCGACCCGTCGGCGGGCACCGGGGCGGTCGCGAAGTCGTAGCGCAGCAGGTCCGGCCCGAGCGCCAGCAGGGAGATCGAGGAGGAGCCCCAGATCCGCCCGTCGCCGAAGTCCCGGCGCTGGATCAGCGCGGCGTCCTCGTCCGGTGCCAGCCCGTCGCCGGTGACGACCGGCAGCCAGCCGCCCCAGGCCCGCTCGGTCGGGCCGTCGGCGGTGGGGCTCGGCCGGGGCTCGGCGCGGAACCGGGCCCGGAAGTGGTCCGCGCGGGCGGCCATCAGCGAGCGGATCCGCTCGGAGGCGGTGCGGTTGGCGGCCATCCCCTCCAGCCCGTCGTTGAGCACCACGCTGAGCCCGGTGGGCAGTTCGTGCTCGGTGAGCCGGCCGCCGCCCCAACTGGCGACCCGGGCGCCGTCGGGGCGGACCTGGACGAGGTGGAAGGGGTCGTACGGCGTCAGGTCGAGGTGGCCGATCCCGCCTTCGCGGACGGCGGTGAGCGGGAGTTCGCCGCGGCTGAGCCTGCTGTCGGCGGGGGCGGGCGGGCCGAAGCCGTTCAGCAGGCAGGCGGCGGTGCGCCGGGTCGGGTCGACGGCCAGCCAGGTGCCGCCGGCCGCGAGGTCCAGTCCGCCGAGCAGTTCGGGCCGCTGCGGCCAGTGGCGGTCCGGCGGCAGCCAGGCGCGGCCGAGGTACTCGTCCCGGACGGAGAGCAGCAGCACCGGTACCGCTGCCTCCGGTTCGATGCTGATGAACGCCGTGCACACGGTCCCGTCCCCCTGGTCCGATCCGCTGGTCCGATCCCCTGGTCCGATCCGCCGGTCCTGCCCCCTGGTCCGATCCGCTCGGAAGGTGCGAGGATCCGAAGGTTCGAAGATCCGAAGGTTCGAGGATCCGAAGATCCACCAGCGATCCTCGCACGCCCGTTCGTGCGCCGGAAGTGGCCCAAGGATCCGAGCGGCGAATGCACCAGTGGGACGGGCCAGTCGGCTCCTAGGCTGGCGGCCGTGACGACGAACGAGACCGAGACCCAGCAGACCGACGCCGTGCCCGCCCCCGAGCTGCGCCTGCAGCTGGGGCGGCTCGCCCCCGAGTTCTACCAGGCCATGATCGCCGTGGACCGGGCCTCCCGGCAGGGCCTGGACCCGGTCCTCGCCGAGCTGGTCAAGGTGCACGCCTCGATGATCAACGGCTGCGCCTTCTGCATCGACATGCACGCCACCGACGCCCGCAAGAACGGCGAGCAGGACCACCGCCTGGTCTCCCTCCCCGCCTGGCGCGAGACCCCGTGGTTCACCGCCCGCGAGCGTGCCGCCCTCGCCCTCACCGAGTCGGTCACCCTGCTCACCCAGGGGCACGTGCCGGACGCCGTGTACGCCGAGGCCGCCGCGCACTTCGAGCAGGCCGAACTGGCCCAGCTGATCGCGCTGATCGCCACCATCAACGCCTGGAACCGGATCGGCGTGTCCACCCGCATGAGCCCGGCCGCGAAGTGAGCGGGGCCGCGATGACCACCCAGCAGGAGAAGGCCCGGCTGCTCCGGGAGCTGCACCGCCCGGGCGAGCCGCTGGTGCTGGCCAACGTGTGGGACGCGGCGAGCGCCCGGCTGGTGGCCGGTGCCGGGGCGCGGGCGCTGGCGACGGCCAGTGCCAGCGTGTCCTGGTCGCTCGGCAGCCCGGACGGCGGCGGCGCCGACCGCGACCAGGTGCTGGCCCGTACCGCCGAGGTGGTCCGCTCGGTCGACCTGCCGGTCACCGCGGACCTGGAGAGCGGCTACGCGGACACCGCGGCCGGGGTCGGCGCGACCGTCACCGCGCTGCTCGCCACCGGCGCGGTCGGGGTGAACCTGGAGGACGCGGACCACACCCCGGAGCAGGCCGCGGAGCGGGTCGCGGCGGCCCGGGCGGCGGCCGACGCGGCCGGCGTCCCGCTGTTCCTGAACGCCCGGACCGACGTCTTCCTGCACGGCCTGGGCGAGCCGGAGGGCCGGCTGGACGAGGCGGTCCGCCGGCTGCGGGCGTACGTCGAGGCGGGCGCGGACGGCGTGTTCGTCCCCGGCGTCGCCGACCCGGAGACCATCGCCGCCCTGGTCGCGGCCGTCCCGGCCCCGCTGAACGTGCTGGCGGCGCCGGGCGCACCCACGGTCGCCGAGCTGGCGAAGCTGGGCGTGGCCCGGATCAGCCTGGGCCCGGGCCTGGCCAAGGTGGCCTACGCGGCGGTCCGCCGGGCGGCCGAAGAGGTGTACGGGAGTGGTACGTACGCCGCCCTGGACGGCGGGCTGACCTACCCGGAGCTCAACGGCCTGTTCACGGGCTGAGCCCCGGGGAGCGGGCAGCGGGCAGCAGACAGGAGCGGGCGGCGGACCGGACGGGGGTCGGTCGGCCGCCCGCTCCACCGCACGTCCGGGCGGCCCGGTGCGGCGGGCGGCCCGGTGCGGCGGGTGGGTCAGCCGATCTGCCCGCTGAGCCCCGGGTGGGACATCTGGTTGGTGCCGATGGCCTCCACCTCGTCGGCCGTGTGCCCGACCACCGGGAGCTTGCCCGCGGTCTGCAGGGCGAGGTCGGCGGGGGAGAGGGTGAGACCGTCGGTGAGGCCGCCGGTGGCGTCCGGCGAGCTGGCGACCTGGCTGGTGGCGGAGGCCGCCGGGGCGGCGAGGGCGAGGCCCGCCATGGTGAGGGCGGCGAGGGTGGCGAGTTTCTTCATGCCCTGCCGAACGACCGGGCCGCCCTCAGGTAACCGGGTGGCGGCAACCGTCACCCCTGTCGCCCGTGCCCGTGCCCCGCATCACGCGCCCGTCCCCCGGACCGTTCGGACCGTCACCCGCAGCGTCCGCACGCTGTTGCTCACGAACGAGCCGATCGGCTCCGGCCGTTCGCCCTCCGCCAGGGCCAGCGCCGGGAACCGCGCGAACAGGTGCCGCAGCGCCGTCTCCGCCTCCAGCCGGGCCAGCCCCGAGCCGAGGCAGAAGTGCGGGCCGTGCCCGAGCGACAGGTGCCGGGCGGGCTGCCGGGTGAGGTCGAAGCGGTCGGCGTCCGGATAGTGCCCGCCGTCGCGCCCGGCCGCGGCGTACGAGGCGAGCAGGGCCTCGCCGCAGCGGATCACCACGTCGCCGACCTCGATGTCCTCGCTCGCGTAGCGCAGCGGGAACTGGCCGACCGGCGAGTCGTGGCGCAGCGTCTCCTCCACCACCGCGGACCACGGTTGCGCGCCGTCCAGCACCAGTCGCAGCTGGTCGGGGTGGGCGAGCAGGGCCCGGACGGCGTTGGTGATCAGGTTGAGCGTGGTCTCGTGCCCGGCCACCAGCATCAGCAGCAGGGTGCCGACGAGTTCGGCCTCGCTGAGCCCGTCCCCGGCCTCGCGGACGGCGATCAGGTCGGTGGTGAGGTCGAGGAGGACCGTGGTGACCAGGGGCAGACCCAGCCAGCGGATGTTCTTCTTCAGCGCGAGCAGGACGAGGTACACGCCGACGGCGACCGTCGTGAACGTGATGTTGAACTCGTACATGTTGCCCCACGGCGCCCGCTTCACCGACAGGGCACGCGTGAGC
>NZ_JBHWIV010000127.1:0-17899 GCF_042731675.1 Kitasatospora sp. NPDC059827
CCGCCCACCTCCACACCCACGGCCACCCCGTCGACTGGACCCCCTACCTCACCCCCGCCACCCACCCCGACCTCCCCACCTACCCCTTCCAACGCAGCCGTTACTGGGTGGACACCGTCGGGACGGCCGCGCCGACCGCCGAGCCGGACGAAGGCACCGCGGGTTCGGCCGGGGCGCAGCTGCGCCGTCGCCTCGCCGAACTGGCCGAGCCCGACCGCGAGCGCCTGCTGTTCGACCTGGTGGAGTCCCACGCGACCGCGGTCCTCGGCCTCACCGGTCCGATCCCGCCGGGGCGCTCGTTCCACGAGCTGGGGTTCGTCTCGCTCACCGCGGTCGAGCTGCGCAACCGGCTGATCGCCGTCACCGGTCTCCGGCTCCCGGCGGCCGTCGCCTTCGACCATCCGACGCCCGAGGCCCTGGGCCGCCACCTGCTCGGCCGACTCGCGGGCACCGAGGCCCCGGCCGACGAGGCACCGCCCGTCCCCGCGACGGCCGGTGACGACGAGGAGCCCATCGCGATCGTCGCCATGGCCTGCCGCTACCCGGGCGAGGTGCGCAGCCCCGAGGACCTGTGGCGGCTGGTCGCGGACGGCCGCGACGCGATCACGCCGTTCCCGGGCAACCGGGGCTGGGACCTCGACAACCTCTACGACCCGGACCCGGACCGCCCCGGCCGCACCTACACCCGCGAGGGCGGCTTCCTCCATGACGCCGACCGCTTCGACGCCGCCTTCTTCGGCATCGGCCCGCGCGAGGCCCTCGCCATGGACCCGCAGCAGCGGCTGCTGCTGGAGACCTCCTGGGAGGCCTTCGAGCGCGCCGGGATCGACCCGGAGTCCCTGCGCGGCAGCCGGACCGGCGTCTTCGCCGGCAGTAGCGGCCAGGACTACCACCTGCTGGCCCAGGAGTCCGCGGACGGCCTGGAGGGCTACCTGCTGACCGGCAACGCGGCCAGCGTCATCTCCGGTCGGCTCGCCTACACCTACGGGCTGGAGGGTCCGGCCCTGACGGTGGACACCGCGTGCTCCTCCTCCCTGGTCGCCCTGCACCTGGCCTGCCGCTCGCTGCGCGCCGGCGAGAGCACGCTCGCGCTCGCGGGGGCCGTCACGGTGCTGTCCACTCCGCAGGCGTTCATCGGTTTCAGCCGGCAGCGCGGGTTGGCCCCGGACGGCCGGTGCAAGCCGTTCGCCGCCGCGGCCGACGGCACCGCCTGGGGCGAGGGTGCGGGTGTGCTGCTGCTGGAACGGTTGTCCGATGCCCGCCGCAACGGGCATCCGGTGCTGGCCGTGATCCGCGGCTCGGCGACCAACCAGGACGGTGCGAGCAACGGCCTGTCCGCGCCGAACGGCCCCTCCCAGCAGCGGGTGATCCGGCAGGCCCTGGCCAGTGCCGGGCTGGCACCGGACGAGGTGGACGCGGTCGAGGCGCATGGGACGGGCACTCCGCTCGGGGACCCGATCGAGGCCGAGGCCCTGCTCGCGACGTACGGGCGGGACCGGTCGGCGGCACGGCCGCTGTGGCTGGGCTCGGTGAAGTCCAACATCGGGCACACCGCGGCGGCGGCCGGCATGGCGGGCGTGATCAAGATGGTGAAGGCGATGGAGCACGGCGTCCTGCCGCCCACCCTGCACACCGACGCCCCCACCCCGCACGTGGACTGGTCCTCCGGCGCGGTCGCCCTGCTCACCGAGCCGGTGGCCTGGCCGGAGGGGGGCCGTCCCCGGCGCGCGGGCGTGTCCGCCTTCGGCATCAGCGGCACCAACGCCCACGTGGTCCTCGAACAGGCCCCGGCGGTGCCCGAACAGCCGCGCCCGGCCGACGCGTCCGGGGGCGACGCGCCGCAGGCCCCGACGGAGCACGGGGCGCCGGCCGAACCCGCACCTCCCGCGCCTGCGCCGCTCGTCGCCTGGCCGGTCTCGGCCCGCGGCGCGGCCGCCCTGCGCGGCCAGGCGGAGCGCCTCCGGGGCCACCTCGCCGAGGGTCCCTCCCTCGCCGCCGTCGGTCCCTCCCCCGCCGCCGTCGGGCGCTCCCTGGCGCTGTCCAGGGCCGCCCTGCCGCACCGGGCGGTCGTGCTCGGCCGCGACCTCGGCGAGCTGCGGGCCGGGCTGGCCGCGCTGGCCACGGGCGACACCTCCCCCGGACTGCTCCGGGGCACCGCGGTGCCCGGCCGGGTCGGCTTCCTGTTCCCGGGCCAGGGCAGCCAGCGACCCGGCATGGGCCAGGGCCTCCACCAGGCCCATCCGGTCTTCGCGCGGGCACTGGACGAGGTGTGCGAGGACCTGGACCGGCACCTGGCCGCGCCCGGGCGTCCCGCGCTGCGCGACGTCCTGTTCGCCCCGGAGGGCAGCGCCGAGGCCGCCCTGCTCGACGAGACCGTGTTCACCCAGGCCGGGCTCTTCGCCGTCGGCCTGGCGGCGTTCCACCTGCTGCGGTCCTGGGGTGTGACGCCCGACTACGTCGGCGGCCACTCCGTCGGCGAACTGGCGGCGGCCTGCGCGGCCGGCGTGCTGACGCAGGAGGACGCCTGCCGCCTGGTCGCCGCACGCGGCAGGCTGATGCAGGACTCGCCGGAGGGCGGCGCGATGGTGGCCGTCGAGGCGTCGGAGGACGAGGTGCTGCCACTGCTGGCGGGCCGGGAGGGCCGGGTCGGCATCGCGGCCGTCAACGGGCCGCGCGCCGTCGTGCTCTCCGGCCTGGCCGAGGCGGTCGAGGAGGTCGCGGCCGTCCTCGCCTCGCGCGGTCGCCGGACGAAGCGCCTCCGGGTCACCCGGGCGTTCCACTCGCCGCTGATGGACGGCGTGCTGGACCGGTTCCACGAGGCGGCGAGCGGGCTCGCGTACCGGCCACCGCGGATCCGGCTGCTGTCGAACCTGACCGGCGAGCAGGCGACAGCCGAGCAGGTGGGCGCACCGGAGTACTGGGTCCGGCACATCCGGGAGGCGGTGCGCTTCCACGACGGCGTGCGCCGGATGGCTGCGGACGGCGTGACCACCTTCCTCGAACTCGGCCCCGGCGGCGTGCTGTCCGCCCTGGTGCGGGACGCGCTGGCCGACCTGAGCCCGGCCCCGGCGGCGGTGCCGCTGCTGCGGAGCGGCCGGCCGGAGGCGGACAGCGCGCTGACCGCGCTCGCCGGTGTCCACGTCCGTGGCGTCCCGGTGGCCTGGGAGGCCGTTCTCGCCGACTCCGGTGGAGACGACCGGGTCGCCCTGCCCACGTACGCGTTCCAGCGGCGCCGGTTCTGGCCGGAGGGCGTCGTACCGGCCTCCCGGACGGCCGGGCCCGCCACCGGGACGCCCGCCACCGAACCACCGGCCACCGTGCCGGGTGACCCCCGAACGCCCGAGGAGCACGCCGACCCCCGGTCGCCCGGACGACTGTCCTCCCTCGACCCGGCCGAACGCGGCCCGTTCCTCAGGGAGTTGGTGGCCGCCGAGGTGGCCGCCGCGCTCGGACACGCCTCGACCGAGGACGTGGAGACCGGTCTGAGCCTGCCCGAGCTGGGACTCGACTCCCTCGCCGCGACCGAGCTGAGCGCCGCCCTCCAAGCCGCCACCGGCCTGGACCTGTCCGCCACGGCGGTGTTCGAGCACTCCACGCTCGACGCCCTCGCCACCCACCTGCTGGACCGGTTGGACGCCGCCCCGGTGCCGTCGGCCGGTCCGCCCGGCGGGCTGCTGGCCTCGCTCGCGCCACGGGCGGCGGAGCTGGGCCGGTTCGCGGAGTTCAATGCACTCCTGTCCGCCGCAGCACGGTTCCGCGACACCTTCGACTCCCCGCCCGACCCGTCCGGCCGGCCGGCTCCCGTTCGCCTCACCCAGGGTCCGGCGGCACCCCGCCTGTTCTGCTTCCCGTCGTTCGCGAGCAGGTCCGGCGCCCACCAGTACGCGCGGCTCGCCGCCGCCGTGGGCGGCCGGCACGAGCTGTGGGCGCTGCCGGCCCCCGGCTTCGCCGCGGGCGAGCGGCTCCCGTCCGATCTCGACGCGCTGGTGCGCCTGCACGCCGAGGACGTCGAACGGCTCGCCGCCGGGCAGCAGTTCGCGCTGCTCGGCCACTCCGCCGGCGGCTGGATCGCGCACGCGGTGGCGGAGCGCCTGGAGGACCTCGGCACCCTCCCGGTGTCGGTCGTCCTGCTGGACAGCTACCGGCCCGGCAGTGCCATACTTCCCCTCGTCCAGGCGGAGATCGCCGCCCAGTTGACGGACGGTCGGATCCCCGCCGGCACCCTGCTGGACGACATCTGCCTCACCGCGATGGGCGGCTACGCCCAGCTCTTCGAGGGCTGGCGGCCCCAGCCCCTGGCCACGCCCACGCTCCACCTGCGCGCCGCCCGGCCGCTGCCCGGCTTCCCGGCCTCCGACTGGCAGGCCTCCTGGCCGGTCCCGCACACCGGGGCAGAGGTTCCGGGCGACCACTTCACGATGACCGGCGAGCACAGCCCCACCACCGTGCGCGCGGTCCTCGACCGGCTCGCCGAGCCGGTGGCCTGACCACCACGGCCGGCACGGCCGGCCCGACCACCACGATGTCCGACTCCTGACGAGGGTGAGCAGAACATGAGCACTGACAACGGCAACCGGCCCGCCTCCCTGGACCAGGCGGTCCACGACGGCCAGGCCCCCTACCACCGCCGCGCGCTGACCTTCTACGACCTGGTCGTCTTCCGCGGCAGCGCCCCGCTGTTCTGGCGGTGCTCGCCGCGGAACTTCCAGCAGATGTACGACACCTGCCTCGGTGCGAAGCACCTGGAGATCGGCGTCGGCACCGGGTACCTGCTGGCGCACTCCCGGTTCCCGGTGTCGAACCCGCACATCACGCTGGCCGACCTCAACCCCAGCACGCTCGACTTCACCGCCGAGCGGCTCTCGCACTACCGGACCACCAAGGTGGTCGCCAACGCCCTGGAGCCGCTGCCGGTGCCCGCCGAGAGCCAGGACTCGGCCGCCCTGAGCTTCCTGCTGCACTGCATCCCCGGCAGCCTGCGGGAGAAGGGCGTGGCCATCCGCCACGCGGCCGCGGCCGTGAAGCCCGGCGGCACGGTCTTCGGCAGCACCGTGCTGTCGTCGGGAGTCCCGGTCACCGGGGCCGGCCGCTGGCTGATGAACAACCTCAACGCGAAGGGCGTCTTCCACAACGACCAGGACGACCTGGAGGACCTGCGCGACCAGCTCAAGCAGTCCTTCGACGACTTCGACCTCGTCGTGCGCGGCTCCGTCGGCCTGTTCCGGGCCCGCAAGGCCTGAGGCGTGAGCTCCGGCCCCGTCCTCACCGCTCCTCCCCGCTCCACCGCCCCGTTCCCGGAAGGACCCGACACCATGTCGACACGCTGGTACCCGATCGAGGAGGCCGACGACTCGCTGTTCGCCACGGCCCCGCTCTACCACGCCCGTTCGGTCGAGGTGCCGTTCTCCGCGGAGGAGACCTGGGCGGCCCTGACCGGCGACGGCGTGTCCAGCTGGACGAAGGGCATGCGGCGGCTCACCTGGACCTCGCCCCGGCCGTTCGGCGTCGGCACCACCCGCGAGATCGAGATGGACGGTGACTTCACCCTCCGCGAGCGCTTCTTCCGCTGGGAGGAGGGCAGCCGCAAGACCTTCAGCGCGACCGAGGCGACCCGCCCGATCTTCCGTCACCTGGTGGAGGACTACGTGGTCGAACCCACCGAGAACGGCGCCCGGTTCGGCTGGCGCTGGGCGGCCGAGCTGAACCGCCCGTGGTCGTTCCTCCAGGGCCCCCTGGACCGATTCTTCTTCGCCCCCACCGGCCGCTCGCACATCGACGGCCTGCCCGCCTACATGGCCTCCCGGCACGGCGCCGCGCACCGCTGAGCACCCGGCCCCAACCCCCGCCCCCGAACGAAAGAAGAACCGAATGTGCGGGATCGCCGGCTGGATCTCCTTCCAGCACGACCTCGAACGTGAACTCCCCGCCCTGACCGCCATGACCGACACCATGGCCTGCCGCGGTCCGGACGCCGCCGGCACCTGGCTGTCCCGGCACGCCGCGCTGGGCCACCGCCGGCTCGCCGTCATCGACCTGACCGGCGGCGCGCAGCCGATGGTCGTCGAGACGCCGGACGGCCCGGTCGCCATGACGTACAGCGGCGAGGCGTACAACTTCACCGAGCTCCGGGACGAACTCCGGCGCCGGGGGCACGAGTTCCGCACCTCCAGTGACACCGAGGTCGTGCTGCGCGGCTACCTGGAGTGGGGGCAGGGGATCGCCGACCGGCTCAACGGCATGTACGCGCTGGGCATCTGGGACGGCCGCGTGGAGAAGCTGGTGCTGCTGCGCGACCGCCTGGGCATCAAGCCGCTCTACTACTACCCGACCGACGACGGCGTGCTGTTCGGGTCCGAGGCGAAGGCCCTGCTCGCCCACCCGGCGGTGGACCCGGTGGTGGACGCCGACGGCTTCCGCGAGCTGTTCGGGTTCGTCAAGGCCCCCGGCCGCGCGGTCTGGACGGGCATGCACGAGGTCAAGCCGGGCGCCATGGTGACCGTCGACCGCTCGGGCCTGCGCGAGCACGTGTACTGGCGGCTGGAGGTCGCCGAGCACCGGGACGACACCGAGGCCACCGTCCGGCGCGTCCGGGAGCTGCTGGAGGACAGCGTGGCCCGGCAGCTGGTCGCCGACGTGCCGCAGTGCGTGCTGCTCTCCGGCGGCCTCGACTCCAGCGCCCTCACCGCCCTGGCCGCCCGCCGCCTGGCGGACGGGGGCGAGCGGGTGCGGACCTTCACCGTCGACTTCGAGCAGCCGGACGCCTTCCGCCCCGACGAGCTGCGCGGCTCGGCGGACGCGCCGTTCGCCCGCGCGGTGGTCGAGCACGTCGGCGCGCAGCACCACGACATCCGGCTCGACCACCTCGAACTGGCCGATCCCGAGGTGCGCCGGGCCACCGTGACCGCCCGCGACCTGCCGTTCGGCTTCGGCGAGGCGGACAACTCGCTGTACCTGCTGTTCAAGGCGATCCGCCGGCACTCGACGGTCGCCCTCTCCGGGGAGTCGGCCGACGAGATATTCGGCGGCTACCCGTGGTTCCACCTGCCGGCGGTCCAGCAGACCGCGATGTTCCCGTGGGTGACCGCCTCCGGCCTCGGTCCGCGGAAGCACCCCACCAAGCTGATCGACGCCGGGCTGCTGCTGGGGACCCTCGACGTCCCCGGCTACTGGGCGCAGCGCTGGAGCGACTCGGTCGCCGCCATCCCGGTGCTGGAGGGCGAGGACGCGCACGAGCGGCGGATGCGCGAGTTCTGCCACGTGCACCTGACCAGCCTGCTGGGCCTGCTCCTGGACCGCAAGGACCGGATGAGCATGGCGGTCGGCCTGGAGGTGCGCGTGCCGTTCTGCGACCACCGCCTGGTGGAGTACGTCTACAACACCCCGTGGGCGATGAAGACCTTCGACGGGCGGGAGAAGAGCCTGCTGCGCGCGGCGGTGCGGGACGTGCTCCCCACGTCGGTGGTGGAGCGGGTGAAGGCCCTCTACCCGCACACCCAGCAGCTCGCCTACGTGGGGCAGTTGCAGCAGCAGGTCGGCGAGCTGCTGTCGGGCGGCCACGAGGCGGTCGAGTTCTTCGACCGGGCCGCGCTCGCGGCGGCCGCGGGCGCCCGGCCCGAGGCCGTCGACCGGGACGAGCGCGAGGCGTTCGAACGGGTCCTCGACCTGGCCGTCTGGCTCGACCTCTACCGCCCGACCATCAAGCTCTCCTGAGGAGTCGCACCATGCCCGTCGACAACGACGTCTACAACACCCACTCCTGGTGGCACGACGACCAGCCGTTCGCGACGCTGGAGGCCTTCACCCCGGCCCGGTTCGCCTATTTCCAGGAGGTCCTCACCCAGCGGCTGAGGCTGGACCTCAAGGGCCTCAAGGTGCTCGACGTGGGCTGCGGCGGCGGTCTGCTGGCCGAGCTCTTCGCCGGCGCCGGGTGCCGGGTCACCGGGGTGGACCCGTCCGGCCCGTCCCTGGAGGCCGCCGGCGAGCACGCCCGGCAGTCCGGGCTGGAGATCACGTACCAGCAGGGCTTCGCCGAGGAACTCCCCTTCGCCGACGGCACGTTCGACCTGGTGTACTGCTGCGACACCCTGGAGCACGTCACCTCCGTGGACCGGGCGGTCGGCGAGGCCGTACGGGTGCTCAAGCCCGGCGGCCACTACCTCTACGACACCATCAACCGGACGTTCCGGTCCAAGCTGGCGATGATCAAGATGGCGCAGGACTGGAAGTCCGTCAGCTTCGCACCCAAGGACCTGCACGACTGGAAGAGCTTCATCAAGCCGGCCGAGCTCCACGCGGTGTTCCGCGCGCACGACCTGACCAATCAGGACCTCGTCGGATTCGCCTCCACCCGGCCGCAGTTCGAGCTGCTGAAGGCGATGCGCCGCCGGGCCCGGGGCGAGATCACGTACGGCGAGCTGGGGCGGCAGTTCCAGCTCGGCGTACACAAGGACACGTCGGTGATCTACGCCGGCTACGCGCGGAAGGCTGCCAAGTGACCCTCACCACCGCCCCCGACGTCCGGGTCCCGGTACTGATCGTCGGCGCCGGCCCGGCCGGCCTGACCGCCTCGCTGGCGCTCTCGCGCTACGGCGTCGCGCACCTGGTGGTCGGCAAGTACCCGGGCACGGCCCACACCCCCCGCGCGCACCTGCTGAACCAGCGCACCGGGGAGATCCTGCGCGATCTCGGCGCCGAGGACCAGGTGATGGCCGAGGCGACCCCGAGCCCGCTGCTGGCCAACCACGTCTTCATGTCGACGTTCGCCGGACCCGAGGTGAGCCGGCTGGACGCCTACGGCAACGGCCCGGACCGCATCGGCGACTACCTGGCGGCCAGTCCGAGCACGATGTGCAACCTCGCGCAGCACCGGCTGGAGCCGCTGCTGGTCGAGCGGGTCCGGCAGGCCGCGGTCGGCGAGCTCCGCTTTGGTCACGAGTTCCTGCGCATGGAGCAGGACGAGGACGGGGTCACGGCCGTGGTCGCCGACCGGCAGTCCGGCCTGGAGTACACCGTGCGCGCCGACTACGTGATCGGCGCCGACGGCGCGAAGAGCCGGGTGATGGAGCAGGCCGGACTCACCGTGGAGGGTGCCACCGGGCTGGCCAAGGTCGCCTCGGTCTGGTTCGAGGCGGACCTCTCGCAGTACTGCGAGGACCGCCCGGCCATCCTCTACATGGGCGCCGTGCCCGGCAACCCGCCGGAGGACGGCCGGGTGTTCGTCAGCATCCGCCCCTGGAACGAGTGGGTCTACCTGCGCTTCCTCGACCACGGCGCGGAGTTCGACCGCGACGACCACGAGGAGATCCTCGCGCACATCCGGGAGAGCATCGGCGACCCGACCGTCGAGGTCCGGATCAAGAACGTCTCGCCGTGGGAGGTCAACGCGGTCGTCGCCCCCCGCTACGCGAACGGCCGGGTGTTCTGCGTCGGCGACGCGGTGCACCAGATGCCGCCGACCAACGGCCTCGGGCTGAACTCGGCGGTCGCGGACTCCTTCAACCTCTGCTGGAAGCTGAAGCTGGTGCTCGACGGCTCGGCCTCGCCCGCGCTGCTGGACACCTACCAGGCCGAGCGGCTGCCGGTGGGCGGACAGATCGTCGACCGTGCGGTGCGCAGCATGCTGGACTTCCTCGGCATCCCGGCCGCGCTGGGCTTCACCGCCGGGCAGGACGCCGCCGAGCAGTGGGAGCTGCTGCGCGGCCTCGCCGACGACACGGAGGAGGCCGCCGCCCGGCGGGCCGCCCTGGCCGCCGCGACCGACCGGATCAACTACCAGGTCAACGCGCACGGCGTCGAGATCGGCTACCGCTACCGCAGCGGTGCCCGGGTCGACGACGGCACGCCCGAGCCGGTCGGCGACCGGGACCCCGAGCTGTACTACCGGCCCACCACCTGGCCCGGCGCACGTCTGCCGCACGCCTGGCTGGAGGACGGCGGCCGCCGCCGCTCCACCCTGGACGTGGTCGGACGGGGCCGCTTCGTCCTGCTCACCGGCCGCGGCGGCGACCGCTGGCACGATGCCGCCCGCGAGGCCGCCCGACTCACCGGGGTGCCCGTGACGGTCCGGACGATCGGCTCCGCCGAGGGCCTGCGCGACCCGTACGGGGCCTGGGACCGGCTGCGCGAGGTCGACGCCGACGGCGGCGTCCTGGTCCGCCCGGACGGACACGTCGCCTGGCGCGCTCGGACCGCCGACTCCGCCGACGAGCTGCCCAAGGTGCTGGCCGCCGTCCTGCACGCGCCGGCCGGCCTCTCCGGTGTTCGGGGCGTGGCGCGCGACCGCGGGACGGACGGTGCGGTCGATGAAGGGTTCGACCGCGATCCAAGTCCCGAATGCTTTCGGGAGCTGCGGTACTACGGTCGGAGAATTGCCGTTCGGGGCCCGCTCCGCCGGTTCGTCAGAGGATACGGATGGAGTTCACCTTCGGCGGGCGGTTCGGGTACGAGATGTCCGTCCAGCGGTTGACCCGCACCGAGTCGCCGTTGGCGTCGGAGTAGACCAGGTCGTTGTTCCCGGTGGAGATCCGGTCGACCCACCACCCGCCGAAGCCGATCTCCCCGCCGTTCGCGTAGCAGTCCACGCTCTCGCGGCCGTCCAGGTGCGACCAGATCTTCAGGAAGTCGTTACGGCTCCCGTCGCACGGGATGTGGTCGATGGCGAAGGCGCTGCCGGACGGCACCGCCACGGTGAGGGTGGCCGCCGCGGCGAAGGCCATGGCCATCGAGCCCACGACCTTCTTGACATTCGAGAACATGGATTCTCCCCAGTCGGATCACATGAAAAATCGGAGCCCGCTCCACAACGAGTTTCCGTTGCGTCGTGCTCGATCAGTATCCGGAACGCCTTTATGAGGGTCAATCGAACAGGCCTTGGCGCAAGGTGTTCTCGGTCATTTCCCTCCGGAATTTCCACAAGGCGTGGGGCGTGTCGTTCCGGTGGGTTCACCCGATGACGTGTCGCGGCCTGCCGGGAGGAGGCGGGGCGGCGTCCTCGCGCCCGGGGGCAGTGTCGGTGGGGCGGGGCCGTGGTGTCAGTCCGGATGGTTCCGGGTTCCGGGGTGGGTGGCGGGTGGTTAGCGTGCCCCGGGTGGTCCGGAGGGGCCGCTGCCACGCGTCTTCAGGAGGTCAGGATGACCGCGCACCACCCCGGTCGTAGGGCTCGCCGCCGGTGTACGGCGTGAGGGGCGGAGCGGTGCCGGGCTCCCTTCCCCGGCTGGCGCTGGTGGCGGCCGCGCTGCTGCTGCCGGTGGCCGTACCGGCCGCGCCCGCCGGGGCCGCGCCGGCGGCGGTGGCCGGGTTCGCGGCGTCCTGCCCGGCCCGCGGCCAGATCTCCCAGGGCTACAGCCAGGAGCACAACGGCATCGACATCGCCAACGACTACGGCACCCCGATCTACGCGGTGGGCGACGGCGAGGTGACGGCCTCCGGACCGGCGCAGGGCTACGGCCAGTGGATCCGCATCCTGCACCCGGACGGGACCATCACCGAGTACGGGCACATGCGCGAGCGGGACGTGGCCGTCGGCGAGCACGTGACGGCCGGTCAGCAGATCGCGCTGATGGGCAGCGAGGGCCAGGCCAGCGGACCGCACCTGCACCTGCGGGTCTGGGCCGACGCCAACGCGACCGTGCGCACCGACCCCGTCCCCTACCTCGCGGACCGCGGCATCACCATGCCCTGCCGACCGGGGAGCGGTCCGCGTCCGGCACCGCTGGTGTATCCGGCGCAGTCCGGGAAGGTGGTGTCGGCCCGCGGCGCGGACGGCCGCCTGGAGGTGTTCGCGGCCGGTGCCAACGGCGTGTCGCACGCCTGGCAGACGGCGGTGAACGGCGCCTGGTCGGACTGGGAGTCCCTCGGCGGCCCGGGCGGCGCCGAGTTGGCCATCGGCCCGAACGCGGACGGCCGCCTGGAGATGTTCGCCCTCAACGGCACCACCCTCCAGCACCGCTACCAGCTCGGTCCGTCCGGCGCCTGGTCGAACTGGGAGACCTTCGGCGGCGGCGGCCACGACCTCGCGGTGGGCGCCAACCAGGACGGACGCCTCGAGGTCTTCGCCTCCGGCCCGGCAGGCCTCTTCCACAAGTACCAGACCGCACCCAACAGCGGCTGGTCGGACTGGGAATCGGCGGGCGGCGGACCGGCCGACAGCGAAGTCCGCCTCGGCAAGGCACCCGACGGCCGACTCGAAGTCTTCGCGCTCAACAGCACCACCTTCCAACACCAGTGGCAGACCGCCCCCAGCGGCGGCTGGTCCCCCTGGGAGACCTTCGGCGGCGGCGGACGCGCCCTCACCGTCGACCACAACGAGGACGGACGCCTCGAAGTCCTCGCCTCCGGCCCCACCGGCGTCTTCCACAAGTACCAGACCAACCCCACCACCTGGTCCGACTGGGAGCCCACGGGCGGACCGGCCGACTCCCGGCTGACCAGCCAGCCGACGGCGGACGGCCGCGTCGAGGTCTTCGGCATCAACGGCAGCGCAGCGCAGCACATCTGGCAGACCGGACTGAACGCCCCGTACGGCCAGTGGGACACCTTCGGCGGCGGCGGCACCGGGATCACCGCCGCGACCAACGCCGACGGCCGGATCGAGGTCTTCGGGACCAGCAGCGCCGGCGTCTACCACAAGTGGCAGACCGGCTTCTCCACCTGGTCCGACTGGGCCTGGCTCAACACCACCGCCGGCCCCGCCGTCAACTGAGGAGAGCTCACGTGACCAGCACACCACGCGCCCGTCGGGCGCCCCGCCGCGTCCTGCTGTCCGCGCTCACCGCGCTGGGCGTGGCGGCGGGCCTGACGGCGGGCGCCACGCCCGCGCCGGCCGCCACCGGCATCGACCTGTGCGCCGAGGTCGGCTACAACGCGGGCTTCCGGGGCGACGCCCTGGTGACCGCGATCGCCGTCGGCATGGCCGAGTCCAGCTGCAACCCCTCGGCGTCCAACGTCCAGAACAACACCCCGCCGTCCCGCGACCGCGGCCTGTGGGAGATCAACGACTACTGGCACCCCGAGGTCAGCGACGCCTGCGCCTTCGACGCCCAGTGCAACGCCAACGCGGCGTACCGGATCTCCAACGGCGGCACCAACTGGCAGCCCTGGTCGACCTACAACCAGCGCGCGCACGAGCGCTACCTCGGTGCGGCGCAGGCCGCGGTGGACCGGCTCGGCCACCACGACCCGGGCCCGGCGCCGTTGGTCTACCCGGCGAAGTCCGGGAAGGTGGTGTCGGCCCGCGGCGCCGACGGCCGCCTGGAGGTGTTCGCGGCCGGCGCGAACGGCGTCTCGCACGCCTGGCAGACGGCGGTGAACGGCGCCTGGTCGGACTGGGAGTCCCTCGGCGGCCCGGGCGGCGCCGAGTTGGCCATCGGACCGAACGCGGACGGCCGGCTGGAGATGTTCGCCCTCAACGGCACCACCCTCCAGCACCGTTACCAGCTCGCACCGTCCGGCGCCTGGTCGAACTGGGAGACCTTCGGCGGCGGCGGCCACGACCTCGCGGTGGGCGCCAACCAGGACGGACGCCTGGAGGTCTTCGCCTCCGGCCCGGCAGGCCTCTTCCACAAGTACCAGACGGCACCCAACAGCGGCTGGTCGGACTGGGAATCGGCGGGCGGCGGACCGGCCGACAGCGAAGTCCGCCTCGGCAAGGCACCCGACGGCCGACTCGAAGTGTTCGCACTCAACAGCAGCACCTTCCAACACCAGTGGCAGACCGCCCCCAGCGGCGGCTGGTCCCCCTGGGAGACCTTCGGCGGCGGCGGACGCGCTCTCACCGTCGACCACAACGAGGACGGCCGCCTCGAAGTCCTCGCCTCCGGCCCCGCCGGCGTCTTCCACAAGTACCAGACCAACCCCACCACCTGGTCCGGCTGGGAGGCCGCCGGTGGACCGGCCGACTCCCGGATCACCAGTGAGCGTTCCCCGGACGGCCGGGTGGAGGCCTTCGCCATCAACGGCACCACCGCGCAGCACATCTGGCAGACCGGCGTGAACGCGCCCTACGGCCAGTGGGACGGCTTCGGCGGCGGCGGCACCGAGATCTTCGCCGCCGCGAACGCCGACGGCCGGATCGAGGTCTTCGGGACCAGCAGCGCCGGCGTCTACCACAAGTGGCAGACCGGCTTCTCCACCTGGTCCGACTGGGCCTGGCTCAACACCACCGCCGGCCCCGCCGTGGGCTGACACCCCCCGCAGTACCCCGCGGCGCGGATCGGCAGGCACGGCCTGCCGGTCCGCGCCGTCACGTGGCCTGCACCACCATTCTGTTTATTGTCATGCTCAAGGAGGTAACGTTCCGTCCGTCAGGGCAACGGTCGGGGTGCGGCACGGGACAGCAGTGCGCGGGACGGGGGAACGGTGAGTGGGATTCTCGTCCACCTGCCGGAGGGGAACGGCGACGAGGCGGTGACGCTGCGGCTCGGGCCCGGGGAGCGGGCGCGCTTCGGGCGGGGCTCGGCCGGTACGCCGGTGGAGCTCCGGCTCGGCGACGAGTCGGTGTCCCGGCTGGCCGGGGAGATCCACGCGACGGACGACCACTGGCAGTTGAGCAACCTCAGCAACACCCACGCCTACCTGGTGGAGAACCCGGAGGGCGCCGGCGAGTACCTCCGGGTGCCGCCGCGGCGGATCGGCGCGCCGATCCCCTTCGAGTTCGCCCGGGTGGTGCTGCCCTCGCGGCGCGAAACCCCGCTGTCCTTCCAGGTGTTCGCGCCCGACCACGTCTACCTCGACCCGCACGCCCGCGGCGGCTCCTGGGAGAGCCGCACCATGACGGCGTACTCGCTGGACGAGACGGCCACCTACTTCCTGGTGCTGGTCGCGCTCTGCGAGCCGTGGCTGCGCGACCTCTCCCCCGCCGCCGTGCCCACCACCCCCCAGGTGGTGGCGCGGCTGCGCAGCCACCCCGCCTGTGCCCGGCTCACCGCGCGCGCGGTCAGCTCCCACCTCGACTACCTCGCCGACGAGAAGCTCCGCGTCGAGCTGCCCGACGGCGCGGGGCGCCCGGACCGCCGCAGCGGCAAGCGCGAGGCCGTCGTCGGGCTGGCGTTGAAGTTCGGCATCGTCCGCGAGGAGCACCTCGCGCTGCTGCCGCGCCCCGAGGCACCGGGCCCGGACGGCAGGGAACGGTAGGGAGGGCAGCGAGCATGCACGATCCGGCCTTCTACGGGAACGGCGAGGACCTGCTGCCACCCGGCCACCCGGTCGGCGAGTGGACCGTGACGGGGCTCATCGGCGAGGGCGGCTGGGCGACCGTCTACGCCGCGCGCCGGAGCGGGACGTGCGCAGGGGATGGCACGGGCGAGGTCACGGACGCGGACGGCACGGTCGCGCTCAAGGTGCTGCCGACCGCCGGGCTCGCCCCCCGCCAGGCCCGCAGCGTCGCCGAAGCCGCCCGCCGTGAGGTCGAGTTGGCCCGGACGGCGCCGCACCCGCGGCTGGTCCCGCTGCTCGACACCCTCACCCTGGCCGCCCCCGACCACCCCGCGCTGGACGGCGCGATCGTCCTGGTCATGGAGCGCGCCCGGTGCACCCTGCGCGAACTGCTCGCCACCGGCGTCGACGAGGACCGGGGCGGCCGGATCGTGGCCGGCATCTGCGAGGGCCTGGCCCACCTGCACCGCTCCGGCTGGGTGCACACCGACCTCAAGCCCGAGAACGTCCTGATCGGCCGCGACGGCGAGGTCCGCCTCTCCGACTTCGGCCTCGCCATCGAGCTCACCGGCACCCACGGCCACTGCGCCCCGATGGGCACCCCCGACTACCTCCCGCCGGAGCGGTGGAAGGAGCCGCTCGGCGAGCAGGGCGTCAAGATCCGGACCACCGCCGACATCTGGGCGCTGGGCATCGTGATCCACGAGGTGTTCGCCGCGGGCGTCCCGCCCTTCCCCGGCGCCACCCCGACCGCGCGCAGCGCCGCCGCCCAGCAGTACGCCGAGGGCCGCGCCGCGCTGCGCCTGGCCTCCGACGTCCCGCCGTTCTGGCGCGAGCTGGCCGCCGACTGCCTCGCCCCGAGCCACGCCGCCCGCGCCCCGCACACCGCGGAGAGCCTGCTGGCCCGGATCCGTGACCACCGGTCCGGGCGACGGCCGCGCCGCCGCAGCCGCCCGCGGCTGCGCTCGGCCCTGCTCGCGCTGGTCGCCGCCGCGACGGCCGCCGGTTCCGCCGCGGCGCTGTGGCCGCGCTCCGAGTCGCCCGGGCACCCGGGCCGGATCCGGGTCTTCAACGCCGAGCGCAGCTGCCAGGACCGCGCCGACCGCGACCCCGCGTGCAGCCTGGGCCTGGCCGTCGACCCGCACCGCCCGTACACGGCCGACAACGTCGTGCCCACCCGGGTCTGGCACGGCGACACCCTCGACGCCGACTGCCGGCTCACCACCGGCCTGCCCATCGTGGACGAGGAGGACCGCACCTCCACCCTCTGGTACCGGGTCCACCTCCCCGACACCACCGCCGCCTGGCTCCCGGCCGTCCGCACCAAGGACCGCCCGGCCCTCGTCGACTGCCCCTGAGCGCCGCGGCGCACCGGGGGGCGTCCCACGTGCCACTCCGGATCGTTCCGGATTCCGGGCCCGGCGGGGCCGCCACTACCTTGTCGACGGCGCCGGCCGGACCGGGCGGCGCGGAGTGCAGGGAGCAGCGATGTCGACGACCGCCACCACCACCCGGCCGAGCAGCGCCGAACTCGGGGCCCAGGAGCGCGCGGTGCTCCGGGCGGTCGGCTGCGGTCTGAGAGACGACGAGATCGCGGCCGCCCTCGCCGTCACCGAGGAGGTGGTGGCCGGAGCCCTGGCGCGGGTCCTCGGGAAGCTCGGGCTGCGCGACCGGGCCGCCGCCATCGTGCACGCCTTCGACTGCGGCCTGGTCGCGCCCGGCCGCGGCCCCCGTACGCCGGGGCCCGGGTCGGCTCCGGCGCCCGGGTCGGCGTCGGTGCCCCGCGGCGCCACGGCCCGGACGGCCGCCGCGATGGTGCGGATCTCGGTGCTCGGCCCGCTCCGGGCGCAGCACGGCGGGAGGGACCTGGACCTGGGGCACCTGCGGCAGCAGGCCGTGCTGGCGGCGCTGGCGCTGCACCGGGGACGGACCGTCAGCCAGCAGGAGCTGCTGGACGGCGTGTGGGGGTCGGAGCCGCCGGTCACCAATGTGGTGCCGGTCCATGTGTACCGGCTGCGCAAGGCCCTGCGCCTCGGGGACTGTCCGGACTCGGTGATCGAGCACGACCGGTACGGCTACCGCCTGGTCGCCGGGGCGACCGAGGTGGACCTGGCCCGGATGGAGGAGCTGGTCACCGCCGCCGGGACGGCCCACCGGGCGGGCGACCTGTCGGAGGCGGTCCGGCTCTGTTCCCGGGCGCTGGACCTGTTCCGCGGGGAGCCGCTGGCCGGGCTGCCGGGCCCGCTCGCCGAACTGGAGCGGCTGCGGCTGACCGAGCGCCGGATCACCGTCGCCCAGCGGCGCTCGGAGTGGCGGCTCCGGCTGGGGCAGTACGCCGGGGCGATCGCGGAGCTGATGGCGCTGTCCGGGGAGCACCCGCTGAACGAGCCGGTGGCGGCGATGCTGATGGGTGCGCTGTTCCGCGGCGGGCGCCAGGCGGACGCGCTGGCCGTGTTCGACCGCACCCGCCGCAGGCTCGCCGACGAGCTGGGGGTCCCGCCGAGCCCCGTGCTGCGGCGGACGCAGCGGCTGATCCTGCGCGGGGCCTGAGCCCGCCCGACGTCCGGTACGGCGAGGGCCCCACCGGGGAGGTTCCCGGTGGGGCCCGTCGCCGGACTGCCCGGCACGGTCGGCACGGCCGGCACGGTCAGGAAGGGATGCTCTTATGGATGTCAAGCAGCGGTGGTGAGCTGCTCGGCGGTGACGTGTGAGGTGCCGGGCGTGGTCAGGACCTGGTAAATCTCGCGGG
>NZ_JBHWIV010000128.1:0-17515 GCF_042731675.1 Kitasatospora sp. NPDC059827
TCGCCGCGCAGCGAGTGGCCGCCGCCCCACACGTACGGGACGCCCAGGTAGGACTTGGCCGCGTTCAGGACCTTGGTGGAGTCGATCGGGCCGCTCGGCAGCGGGACGGGCTTGCTGCCGTAGAGGGCGTTCTTGACGGCCGTGCCGACGATGCCGTCGATGGTCAGGGCGTGCGCGGCCTGGAAGTTGCGCACCGCCGTGTCGGTGGCGGGGCCGAACTGCCCGTCCACGGTGAGGCGGCCCGCGTTGAAGGTGTTCAGCATGGACTGCAGGGTCTTGGCGCACGCGCCGGTGGCGCCCTTCTGCAGGTCCCCGCACTGGGTGCGCAGGTCGACCGTGCCGGAGGCGGCCGCCGCGGCCGCGTCTATGGCCGCCTTGGTGGCCCGGCCGACGATGCCGTCCACGTCCAGGGAGTGCGCGGTCTGGAAGTCGCGCACCGCCGTGTCCGTGCCCGACCCGAACTGGCCGTCCACGGTGAGGTGGGCGCCGGTCTGGTTGAGCTCCAGCTGGAGCTGGGTGACGCAGCCGTCGACCTCGCCCTTCTGGAGGTTGGCCGGGCAGGACGGAGAGGTGATCGGTATCGGGGCCGGCACGGTCGCGGCGGAGGCCGCCGAGGCGGTGAAGGCGCCGACGCCCGTCAGCACGGACGCCAGGGCCAGGCCCAGCGACAAGCGGCGCCGGGTGGGGAGGACGGTGTTCACAGGGGTCTCCAAATCCATGATGATTCGTCAGAACTCTGCCTCACCCGGCCACCCGTACGGGAGGGGTACGCCGTCCCATCCGCCGGACGGCCGCGTCTCACGGCACCCGCCCGGACGATGGGACGGGCCGCCGCCCGGGTGCGGCACCCAACGGGCGCGGCCGTTGAGCTGGGCTGACGGACGGAAGGACGGCGTCCGCCGCGGCCCTCGGCCACCGGGGAATCCGCGGCGTCCCGGCCCGCATCCCGGGAAACCGTCCCGCAGGTCCTCCACCGCGCGGGCCGCCACGCGCTCGGTCACCTCATGGCTCCTCGCCCCGGGCCGGGCGGTCGGCCGCTCGGCCCGGGGCGGTGCCCGCTACCGGGCGCGCTCGGCGTCGCGGCGGCGGCGGGTGCCGACCATGCCGAAGGCGCCGCCGAGCAGCAGCAGGGCGCCGGCGCCCTCCATCAGGATGCCGGTGGCGCCGCCGCCGCCGGTGTGGGCCAGGGCCTGACCGGTGCCGGAGCCCGTGCCGGAGACCGCTTCGGTGGTGGGCGCCGGGGCGGGGGCGGCGGGAGTGGGGGACGTGGGAGTGGGGGACGTGGGACTGGGGGACGTGGTGGGGGCGGAGGACTGGGTCGGGGTCGGGGCCGGGAGCGCCGTGGTGGGGGCGTCGGTCGGCGCCGGGTCGGGGTCGGAGGCGGGGGCGGTCGCGGTCGCGGTGGGCGCCGGCGTCCGGCTCGGCTGAGCCGTGCCCGTGCCCGTGCCGGTACCGGTGCCGGTACCGGTCGGTGCGTCGGTCGGGGTGGTCGGGCCGGGCGCGGGGGCCGAGACCGTGGTGCAGTCCGCCGTCGGCGTCGCGGGGGCCGTACGGGTGCGCGTGGCCCGGGACTCGGTGGGGGACGCGGCGGAGGCGGTGGGCCTGGGCGTCCCGTGCTTGGTCCGGCTCGCGCTCGGGCTCGCCGTGGGACCGTCGGAGCCGTCGTCCGTCGGACCGGCCGGTTCCCCGGCCGTGGCGGTGGCGGTGCTCACCGCGCGCCGCTCCTGCTGCCGGGTGGCCGTCGGCGACGGTGAGGCGCCCGATTCCGGCGACTGGTGGTCGTCCGCCGGCATCCCGGTGGCGGTGGTGGCCTCGGTCGCCGCGCGCCGGGTCTGCTTGCGGGTGGACGTCGGGGAGGGCGAGGCGCCCGGCGCGGGTGACTCGCCGTCGTCCGCGGGCTTCGCGGTGGCGCTCACACGGGTGGAAGGCTCGGGCGCGGAGGGCTCCGGGTCCGGGCAGTGGGAGCCGTCGCCGTCGGGCCCGCCGGGGGTGGAGTCGACGTGGTAGCCGGCCACGATCCTGGTGAAGGCGTACGGGTCCTGCTGGATCCCGCCGCAGACCGAGGCGCTCTCCGCGGTGAACTCCCCGCCGCACGGGCGGTCCCGGTTGACGGCCCAGTAGGTGAAGCGGGCCAGGTGGTGGGCGGCCGCGAAGTCCCGCATGGCGCGGAAGTCCGCCGGGCCGACCACCTCGTCCTTGCTGTCGGAGTGCCCGTTGATGGAGGACAGGCCGGTGTGCCGCCAGGCGCTGTCCGCGTCGTAGCCGTAGGCGTGGACGAGGACCTGCTGGAGGCCGGTCAGGGCGGAGACGGTGGCGTCGACCATGGTGCCGTGGTGGCTGTCGAAGTCGAACGGCATCACCACCCAACCGTCCACCTCCACCCGGGCCTTGGCGGCCCGGGCGATCAGGTCGGCGCCGGCGGCGTCCGGGCCGTTCAGCTCGGCGCTGAACGTGACGTAGACCCGCAGGCCGGGGTTCTTCGCCTTGACCGCACCGAGCGCCTCGACCACCCGCTGCCGGGCGTCGGCGCTGGTCAGCTCGGTGGACTCGATGTCGATGTCGATCGCCTTCAACTGGTAGGCGTCGATCACCTTCTGGTAGGCGGCGGCGAGTTGGGCGGAGTCCGCGCACTTCTCGCCGAGCTTGGCGCCGTCCCAGCCGCCGAAGGAGGCCACCACCTCGCCGCCGGCCGCGCGGATCGCCTTGATCTTCGCCTCGTCGTCCCCGCCGGTCAGCGGACGGCTGCCGTCCCAGCGCGGGTCACAGCCCTGACCGGCGAGCAGGAAGGCGAGGGTGAACTGCTTGAGCCCGGTCGCCTTCATCACCGCGACCGGGTCCTGGGCGTCGCCCCAACCCAGGTACTCGTAGGCGGCGTTGAGGCCGACCGGGTCACTCGCGGCGGCCGGGGCGTCGTTCTGCGCGACGATCAGGACACCGCCGGCCGCGATAGCGGTGGCGGCGGCGGCGATCCGCCGACGGCGGCTGAGCCGGTGTTTGGGCATGGCGGTCGCTCTCCTGAGTCAGGGCCGGCCGACACCCGGCCCGTCCCGGGTCCGCCGCCGCCCACGGGGATTTCTCGCCGGGGGATACGGCCCGCCGCCCCGCTCCGGTTCACCGTTCCCCGGGTCGACCGTCACACCTCGGCGGAGCACGGCCCAGCACGGCCCGCCTCAGCTCAGCACCAGGTGCACCGCCGTGGTCAGCAGGTAGCCCAGCGCGAAGACAACCGCCGTACGGCGCAGCCCCGTTGCCCGGAGCAGGACGGCCGCACTGCCGAACCAGACCAGGTCCAGCACCGCCCGGGCCGCCCCGTGCAGCGGGACCTGCGCGCCCGGCGCGCCGAACAGGGCCCAGACCGCGACGTACCCGCGGGCAGGGCGAGGGCGAGCGCCCAGCGGGCCGGCCGGGTGGCGCGCCGGGTGAGCGCGAACCGTACGGCGGCGGCGTAGACGGCGAGTTCGAGCAGGAAGGCGAGCGCGTCAACCCCCCTTCGCTGACCTCCTCGCTCGCCTTCCGCCTCGGCACCCTGGGCACCGTCGCCACCGCGCGCTTCACCTCCGCCATCGAGAGCCGCGACCTCAAGCCGAAGCGCGTCGCGCTGCTCGCCACCCTCGACGCGGGCGCCGCCGCCTCCCAACTGGAGCCGGCCCAGGTAATGGGAGTGGCGCCGAGCTTGGTGGTGAGCCTGGCCGACCAGTTGCAGGCGCTGGGCGCGGTGGCCCGCGAGCGCGACCCCGCCGACCGCCGCCGCCAGACGCTCACCCTCACCGCGGACGGCCGCACCCTGCTCCACGAGTGCACCGCCCTGGCGCACGCCGTCGACGACGAGTTGGCCGCCGCCCTCTCCCCCGCCGAACGCGAGTCCCTCCGCCGGGCCCTGGGCGCGCTCGCCCGCGAGGTTGGGCTGCCGGTCGAGGAGTGACCCCGGGGTCCGGACCCCCGGGCCCCCGGTACGCGAAGGCGGCGCCGGTGCCCTCGCACCGACGCCGCCCGCCGCCCCACCGACCGCCGCCCCACCGACCAGCCCGCGCCGTGACCGAGACGGTTCGCCGGGTGGATGCGATCAGTCGGAGCGCGCCGCCTTCCACACCCACGAGGTTCGGCGGGGAAGGCCGTCCAGTTCCTGGCGGCCGGTGCACCAGAGCAGCACCTGGACGGGGTCTCCAGGAGGAGCGTCGGGGAACAGCCGACCGAGCACGGCCGCGCACAGCGGTGCGGGCGGCTGCCAGTCCACGGCCAGTCCCTGGGTGATGTCGTGCGTGTGCAGCAGGGTCTCAGCGACACCCATCGCCGCGAAGCCCTCGGGATCGCAGGGACCCCAGTGCCAGGCCCGCGAGGTCGGACCGGCCGCGGCCAGTACGGAGCTGAGGAGGCGGCCACAGGCGGCGACCGTCCGGAGCACCTCGGCCGGGGAGGCGGTGGGGCGGACGTTCAGGTCGAACGGGAGGTAGGAGTCGGCGGGACGTGCCGCCACCTGCCCCGCGTAGGCAAGCAGGTCGTGCGCGATGTGAGCCGCCGTCTCCCAGCAGCTCCACTCCAGCGAACCGGCCGGCACCGTCCAGTCCTCGTCGGCATGCGGTCCCAGGGCCTTCAGCGACTCCGCCAAGGCCGTGTCGACGTCCCGGTGGTCCATGGGTAGCTCCTCGTGCGGTTCGTGCTGTGCGAAGGGGATGTGGTCGCGGCGTCTTCACGCCCGCCGGCGCAGGTGGGCGCGTCGCCTCAGACCTCGCCGAGGAAGCCCGGGTCGGTCAGCCCCGCCTGCCCGGCGAAGTCGGCCGCCACCCCGAGCACCTCGTGCATCGGCACCGCCCGGCGGCTGGTGGCCGCGAGGTCCGCCTGGGCCTGCTCGGACCACAGGAACGGGAACACCGTGATCCCCTGGGACGGGGTCAGGGCCGCCGCCTCGGCCCGCCAACCGGGCCAGCGCACACCCTCGTAGAAGGTCTCCGCACCGCCCGAGAGCAGCCAGGAGACCCAGGCCGAGTGGCCGATCTCCAGGGCCTCCCACTCCAGGGTGTCGGGAGCGAAGTAGGTGATCTGCCCCGGCGCGCCCGGCCGGCCCGCCGCCGCGGGGTCGTGGCCGTTCAGCGCGAAGACCCCGCCCACGGCGTCGTGGCCGACGACGAGACCGTCCGCCGGGTGCCAGGCGGACTCGAAGGCCGCCGGAAAGCCATTGACCCGGCCCAGGCTCGGCAGGCCCCCGGCCACGGCCGAGCCACCGCCGAACACCCGCACCCACCCGTCGTCCAGCAGCAGCCCGCCCGTGTTCAGGACCAGGGCGCCGAGCACCGACCGCGCCGTCACCTGCAGTTGCAGGAGGCAGCGGCGCCCCTCCTCCTGGTCGGCCGGAAGCACCTCCACCGGCACGGCCGCCGCCGCGATCGCGGCCGCCAGCTCGGGCCACGCCGGATCGTCCACCTCGGTCAACTCGTCGATCTCTCGCATCCGAGGATGATCGCACCGAACCCGCCCGGCCCCGGCATCCGCCTGCCGGCCTGCCCGCCACCCTGCCGGTCGGGGCCGGCAACTGCCGCTGCCCGCTCGGCACCTGCCTGCCGGGAGGCCGCGCCGCTAGCGGGTGGTGCGGCCGAGGGGCGGGGTGCGGGGGCGGAGGACCTCGCCCTGGGGGCCGAACATCACCAGGTACTCGACCGGCGCGTCGGCCCCGGCGTTCGCGACGCCGTGGGGGGTGCGGGTGTCGAACTCGGCGACGTCACCGGCGCCCAGGACGAGGTCCTGGTCGCCGAGGGCCAGCCAGAGCCGCCCGTACAGGACGCAGAGCCACTCGTACCCGTCGTGGGAGGACTGCCGGGGCCGGGTCGGTGGCGTGTCGGCGTCGGCGGTGGCGGCGGGCAGGACGTGCTTGTGGGCGTGCAGGCCTCCCACGTAGCGGGTCAGCGGCAGCACGGACTTGTCGGTGGTGTCGGGGCGCCGCCGCCGTGTCGTCGTGCCGGCGGGGGGAGCGGGAGTGGTGCCGGTCAGCTCGTCGAGCGAGGCGCCGTACTCCTGCGCGAGCCGCAGCAGCACCTCCAGGGTCGGTCGGCGCCGGCCGGTCTCGATCCGCGACAGCGTGCTCAGCGCGATCCCGGTCGCGAGGCTGACGCCGGTGAGGGTCGCCCCGCGCTGCTCGCGCGCGGCCCGCAGCCGGGGGCCGATGCTCGCCAACACATCGGCCGTACGGTCGTCCGTCACCGCTGCCCGCCCCCTCCGGTCGTACCGTCGTCCACGCCCTGTCCTGCCAGTTTGCCAGGATGTCAAGGATCCTCGCACCGGGCGGGCACGGCGCCGCATGATCGGTGGGCAGCCGCACCCGCCCCCGTCCACCGAGGAGTTGCGATGAACCGCCCCTTGCCGTCCGCCGAACCGCACCACCGCACCGTCGAGGGGCCCGCCGGGCGTCTGCACCTGGTCGAGCAGGGCAGCGGACCGCTGGTGCTGCTCCTGCACGGCTTCCCCGAGTCCTGGTACTCCTGGCGCCACCAGCTTCCGGCCCTCGCCGCGGCGGGGTACCGGGCCGTGGCGCTCGACGTGCGCGGCTACGGCCGGTCCGGCAAGCCGACCGGGCCGGACGCCTACCGGATGGTCGACCTGGCCGCGGACAACGTCGCCGTGGTCCGCGCCCTCGGCGAGGAGCGGGCGGTGCTCGTCGGACACGACTGGGGTGCCGGGATCGCGGCCACCTCCGCCCTGCTGCACCCCGAGGCCTTCCGCGCCGTCGCCCTGCTGAGCGTCCCCTACGCGCCGCCCGGCGGCCCCCGCCCCGGCGAGGTCCTCGCCCAACTGGGCGGCAAGGAGGAGGAGTTCTACGTCTCGTACTTCCAGGAGCCCGGCCGGGCCGAGGCGGAGATGGAGTCCGACCTCCGGGGCTGGCTCGCGGGCTTCTACGCGGCCCTGTCCGCCGACACCATGCCGGGCCGGGACGAGCCGGACCCGCACTTCGTGACCCGCGCCGGCGGCCGGCTGCGCGACCGCTTCCCGCGGGGCGCGCTCCCCGGCTGGCTGACCGAGGAGGACCTCGACGTGTACGCGGGCGAGTTCGAGCGCACCGGCATGACCGGGGCGCTCAACCGCTACCGCGCCATGGACCGCGACTGGGCGGACCTCGCCCCGTACCGCGGCGCGCCGATCGAGCAGCCGTCCCTGTTCATCGGCGGGGCGCTGGACGCCTCCACGACCTGGCTGGCCGACGCGATCGCCGCCTTCCCCACCACCCTGCCCGGCCTGGCGGCCGCCCACCTCCTCGACGGCTGCGGGCACTGGATCCAGCAGGAGCGGCCCGCGGAGGTCAACCGCCTGCTGACCGAATGGCTCGACGCCCTCCCGGCCTGACGGCACGCCCGGGCCGGGGCGCAGGCTCCGGGGCCGTCACTCGTCCTCGAAGGAGGAGTGGGGTTCGTACGGCTCGAAGTCGCGGTGGTCGAGGAGTTCCGCGATGGAGAAGGGGTGCCGGTGGTCGGTGAGGAGGCGGTGGACGAACTCGGCGGTGGAGCCGTCGAAGCGGGCCTCGTGGTCGCCGTCCTCGTTGCGGGCGATGACCGGCCACCGGTCCGGGTCCGGGCCCTCCGTCAGCCAGTAGAACTGGTCGGCCTGGACGGAGCCGGCCCACTGCAGGAGCCCGCCGGGGGCGGGGTGGAGCCGGTAGGGGTGGTAGACCGCGGCGATGTCGGGGTGGGCGGCGGCGAGGTCGGCGAGGGTTCGGGCATTCCTCACCAGACAGGAGGGATCGTCGGAGCCGGACTGGGGACCGGGCAGGAAGATGTCGAGGTAGCCCGCGAACGAGCCGGGGCCGAAGTGCTCCACCAAGTGCCGGTAGTCGGCGGGCAGGGCGGTGCCGAGCCGGGCCTCGGCCGACAGCCAGTCGACGGACCACTCTCGCGACCGGGGCCGACCGGTCACCGCGGCGAGCCGCCGCACCCAGCGGGCGCCCGACCCGTCGCCGCGATCCTCCTCCTCGAAGTAGTCTGCGGGAAGGGCGAGTTCCGCCGGATCCGCCCGGGGAGCCGTCAGCACGAGGAGCTGCGGTTCGCCGCTCCCGCCGTCCGGCCGGACGATCCCGCAGCCGACCCAGCGCCCACCCACCGCCCACCCGCACAGGTCGACCACGCCCCCGGGGAACGCCGCCAGCAACGGCAGCCCGCGGTCCTCGACGAGGGTGGGGTCGACGAAACCGCCGGTGGCCAGGGTGCGCGAGGACCCCCAGCGGGGGCGCAGCGCCTCGACCAGGCGGCGCAGGGCGGCGTCCAGGTCGCCACCGGTCGCCACCGGCAGGCGGGCGAGGCCCGGTGCCGGACGGGCCAGCAGGGCGTCGACTCGGTGGAGGTGGTCGGCGAGTTCGTCCATCGCACCAGTCAACCGCAGACCGCTGACACCTCCCCCCGCCCGCCGGATGAGAGGATCTCGCCGAGAGTTCTGTACGAGGAGACACCATGAACGACCGTTCGAAGCATGACCACTCCGGCTGGGAGGAGGTCGTGCTCGCGGCCCGCGAACGTGCCCACTCCCGACAGGCCCTCATGGTCGAACGCTTCGGGCTGTCGGGTGACGTGCAGTACCACTGGTCGCTGGACGATGCGCGGATCACCTGGTCGCGCGCCGGGAAGGTGTTCCTCGCCGGCCGTCTCACGATGCTCGGCAGCGTCAGCCTCGCCCAGCGGTCCTGGCTGTGGTCCTGGGCGAACGACTCGCTGCCGCCCGCGGCCCTCGGCGACGTCGAGCGGGTCCGGCGGTACGGCGAGGAGAACGGCTTCCCCGTCCTGCCGTGGCCGAGCTTCGACCACCGTCCCGAGCTGGTCGCCGAGGCCCGGATGGTCGCGGCCTCCGTCCTCGACGCCGAAGGGATCTGGGCGGACTCCTCAGACGGCGTGCAACTCCACTTCCTGGTCCACGACCTGGCGCCCGCCACCGGTTGACGGCCACGGGCCTGGGCCAGGCCGGTGATCGCGGCGGGCTCGCACGAGCCGCACCCCGGGAACCGGGCGATTCGCGCAGGGAGGACCTCCGCCGAGCCGCGAGCATGGAGCCGTGAACCACGCCCGTACCTGGCCCCCGGAGGCGAAATGAGCAGGACCGTCAGTGACGACACCCCCCTGGTGGGGGCGAACAGCCCGTTCTTCCGGATCGTCAAGGAGGGACTGGACGGCCTGGTAGACGGCGAGGACTTCTACGACCTGCTGGCCGAGGACGTGGTCTTCGAGTTCGTGATCACCGTCCCGGGGTACCCGCGGCGGGTCGAGGGGCGCCAGGGGATCGTCGACCTGTACCGCGACTACGGCGACTACGTGGAGCTGCACGGCGCGGACGACCTCCGGGTGCACCGGGACCGCGAGACCTCGGTGGTGGTGCTGGAGTACGCGGTCCACGGCAGGTCGGTTCCGACGGGGCGGCCCTACGACAACCGCTTCGTCTCCGTGCTGGACGTCGAGGACCGCAAGGTGAAGCACTGGCGCGACTACCTCGACCCGGTCGCCGTCTTCGACGCCCAGGGGTGGCCTCGGGGCGGACGGCCGTAGCGAGCCGTCGTACCCGAGGTTCAGCCCGGCCTCGGCCCCGGTGCCCGCGCGTCCGCCGGGACGGCCGGGGCCGGGGCCGGGCCCACGCCGGGGGGCTCGGTGCGTCGGACCACCGGGGTGGTGCGGAGGAGGTCGGCGAGGAGGCGGTCCATCAGGGCGCACTCCCCGGGGTCGGCGCCCTCGGCGCCCTCGGGGGCGGTGTGGGTGTGGCCATGGGGCGGCTCCGTCGGGGCGGGCCCGGTGGCCGGTCCGCGGCAGGCTTCGGCGAGGGTGCGGCTCAGCCGGTCGAGGATGCGCTCCGGCCCGCCGTCCGCCACCCGGTCCGGGCCCGGACGTTCGGTCAGCTGCCGGGCCAGGCCGGTGACCAGGCCGCGGGCCAACTCCAGGGCCTGGTCGGCGGTTTCGAAGGCGCGCGCGGAGAGGCACTGGGTGGGGACGGCGGTGGTGAGGCGTTCGAGGGCCGCGGCGGCCGCGTCGACGGCGTGGTCGAGGAGCCGGCGGGTCGCCTCGGCCCGGTCGTGGGCGGGGAGTTCAGCGGCGAGTTCAGCGGCGTAGAGGCCCGCCAGGCGGTCACCGCGGAAGCGGCCGGGCGAGGCCTCCTGGACGAGGTGGGCCGCGTCCAGTTCGGCGAGGAGTTCGCGCGCGCGGGCCCGGGGGACACCGGCGAGGGCGGCTGCGGCGGCGCTGTCGAGGGTCCCGCCGGGGTGGAGTCCGGACAGGGTGAACAGCCGACGGGCCTCGGCGGGCAGGGCGCGGACGGTCCGGCCGAGGGCCGCCGCGATGCCGAGGGTGCCGCCGGTGGCGAGGGCGGCGAGTCCGGTGGTCCGGTCGGACATCTCGTGGACGAGGTCGTCGAGGGACCAGGCGGGCCGGGAGGCGAGCCGGGCACCGGCCACCCGCAGGGCGAGCGGCAGCCCGTCGCAGAGCGCGGCGAGCCGGCGGGCGGCGGCGGGGTCGGCGGCGACCCGCTCGGGGCCGGCGATCCGGCCGAGCAGTTCGACGGCCTCGTCCTCGGGCAGGCCGCCGACGGGCAGCGGGATGGCGGCCTCGCGGACGACGAGGTCGGTGAGCCGGGAGCGGCTGGTGACCACCACGACGGGTTCGGGGGCGCCGGGCAGCAGCGGTTCGACCTGTTCGGCGGAGCGGGCGCCGTCGAGGACGATCAGCAGCAGCCGACCCTCGGTCAGCCGCCGGAGCAGGGCGCCCGCCCGGGCCCGGTCCTCGGGTACCTCGGCGGGCGGGACGCCGAGGCGGGTGAGCAGGAGGGCGAGGGCGGCGCCTGGGGTGAGGGGTTCCTCCTCGCCGAAGCCGCGCAGGTCGAGGTGGATCCGGCCGTCGGGGAAGCGGTCGGCACTGGCGTGGGCCCAGTGCAGGACGAGGCTGCTCTTCCCGGCTCCGGCGACTCCGGTGACGAGCACGGGCCGGCCGTCGGCGCGGCAGGCGGCGTCGTCCAGGCGGCGCAGGTCGTCGGCGCGCCCGACCAGGGCGGTGCCGGGCCTGGGCAGGGCGTCGCCGGGGCTGGCGGCGGGCACGGGGGCGGGGGCGGGAATGGAGACGGGATCTGCGGGACGGTCGCCCCCGGCCTGCCGGAGGCAGCGGGCCAGCAGGGCGGCGGCGGGCTCGCGCCGGGGGTCGGCGGTGACGACGGCCCGGAGGTCGTCGAGGGCCTCGGCGCCCCGGCCGAGGGTCAGCAGCCGTTCGGCGAGCCGCTCGACCGCGTGGGTACGGGCGGTGTCGAGCCGTCGGCCGGTGGTGGCGGTCAGGGTGAGCGAGCCGGAGTCGGTGAGGGCGGGACCGCCCCAAAGGTCGAGGGCCTCACGCAGGAGTGCGGCGGCCCGTACGGCGTCGGCGCTCTCCTCGGCGGCGGCCGTCAGTCGTTGGAAGTGCTCGGCGTCGACCAGTTCGGGATCCCCGACGAGGACGTAGCCCTGGGCGCGGGTGAGCAGGGTGAGGCCCTCGCCGAGGCTGCGCCGGACGGCGGAGACGTGCCCGTGCAGGGCGGCGCGGGCGGTGGGCGGCGGCGCGCCCTCCCACACCGTGTCGAGCAGCCGCTCGACGGTGACGTGGTCGTTGAGCTCGCTCGCGAGCAGGGCGAGCACCGCTCTGCGGCGCGCACCCGCCAGGGCGACGGGGCGCCCTTGCTCGGAACGGAGTTCGACTCGGCCCAGCAGCCGGACGTGCACACCCACTCCCTGAGTGCCGGGGACATGACGGAACGGGCCGAGGATACGAACCGGGGCGATCTTCGTCCAAGCCCTCGAATTGATTGGTAAAGCAACACAACTACCAAGCAGAGATTGGGAGTCGGACACATTCGACCCCCCTCGTGCGGAACTCAAGGTTCGCCCGGAGTTCACCTGGCGCTCACCGCGCCCACGCCATCTCCGCCGTTGCCAGGGGTGATCACCACCCCCGATCGACGCGCGTAGACTCACATGTCGGACAGGATGATTGAATGACCCGTCCCGGTCTTCCTGCCGGGAGCGGCAGACCTGGGGAGCGCATGCGCATTCGGCTGCTCGGACCCACCGAGCTCACGGCCGCGGACGGCCGCACCACGCCGATCACCGGGGCCAAGCGCCGCGCGGTCCTGGCCCTGCTGGGGCTGGAGTTCGGCCGGTGCGTCCGGATCGAACGGTTCTACGACCTGATGTGGGCCGAGGAGCCCCCGGTCCAGGCCAGGGCCGCGCTCCAGGGGCACATCGCCGCCCTGCGCAAGCTGCTGCACGGCACCGGGCTCACCCTGCGCACCCAGGCCCCGGGCTACCTCCTGGACGGCGACCGCGAGTCCGTCGACCTCCACCGCTTCACCGCCCTCACCACCCGCGCCGCGAGCGAGCCGGACGACGCCGCCGCGGCCGCCCTGCTCGGCGAGGCGCTCGACCTGTGGGAGGGCCCCGCACTCGCCGACCTGCCCGACACCGAGCAGCGCCGCGGCCACGCCAACCGGCTGGACGGCGTCCGCGAACAGGCCCTGCACGACCGGGCGGAACGCCTGCTGCGCTGCGGTCGCGGGGCCGTCGCCGTCCCGGCACTCGAACAGCACCTGCACACCGACTGGCTCCAGGAGCCGACCGTCGCCCTGCTGGTGCGCTGCCTCCACCAGGCCGGCCGCCCGGCCGAGGCCCTGCGCCGCTACCACCGCACCCGGGCCGCGCTCGCGGCCGAACTGGGCCTGCACCCGGGCGCCGCGCTCCAGGCGGCCCTGACGGCCGTGCTGGCCGAGGAACCGGCGCCGGCCGACGGCGGCCCGGCCGGGGCCCACACCCAGGCCCCCCACGACGCACCGCACCGGCCCCCCGCCGTTGCCGACGCCCCCTCCCCGACCGCCCCCGCCACCCCCACCGCCGCCCCGCTCCCCCGCCGTACGGCCGGCTTCGTCGGCCGCGCGGCCGAACTGCGCTGGCTCGACCGCGCCTGCGGCCCCGACCGCCCCGACCACGCCCTCGCCGTCGTGGTGGGCGCGGCCGGCGCCGGGAAGACCGCGACCGTGGTCCGCTGGGCGCACACCGCCGCCGACGGCTTCCGGGACGGCCACCTCCACTGCGACCTGCGCGGCTTCGACCCGGCCCGGCCGAGCACCCCCGGCGAGGTGCTGGCCGGCTTCCTGCGGTCCCTCGGTCTGGCCGAGGCCGAGATCCCCGAGGAGCACGCCCGCCGCGCGGCGCTCTACCGGGCCCTGACCGCCGAGCGCGAACTGCTGGTGCTGCTGGACAACGTGCGCGTCGCCGAGGACGTCGGCGAGCTGCTGCCCGCCGGTCCGCGCTGCGCCACCGTGGTGACCAGCCGTCACACCCTGGAGGACCTGATCGTCACCGAGGGCGCCGCGCTGCTGCGCCTGGAGGCCCTGCCGGAGGCCGACGCGCTGGCGCTGCTCGCCCAGGTGCTGGGCGAGCGGCGGGTCGCCGCCGAACCCGCCGCCGCGCTGCGGCTGGCCGGGCTGTGCGACCACCTCCCGCTCGCGCTGCGGATCGCCGCGGCCCGGCTGGCCGCCCAGCCCTCGTGGACGGTGGCCGACCTGGTCGCCGAGGCCGAGGACGACCGGACCCGGCTGCCCGCGCTGGACGCCCAGGGCGGGGTCAGCGTGCGCTCAGCGCTCAACCTGACCCTGCGCCGGCTGCCGCCGACGGCGGCCCGGCTGGTCGCGTTGCTGGCCGTCCACCCCGGCCCGGAGATCGACGTGCCGGCCGCCGCCGCGCTGCTGGCGGCCCCGCCGGCCGAGGTCCGCGGCGCGCTCGGCACCTTGGCTGCCCACCACCTGCTGACCGAGACCGCCCCGGGCCGCTACGGCCGTCACGACCTGGTCCGGCTCTACGGCCGGGAGCTGCTCGACGGCGATCCGCCCGCCGCGCGGCACGCGGCGCTGGCCCGGCTGCTGGACCACTACCTGGCCGCCGCGACGGCGGGCGCCGCCCGGCTCCAGCCGCACCTCACCGAGTTCGAGCGGCCGGTGGCGTTCCCGCCGCCAGTCCTGCCCGAACTGCCGCACGTGCGGGCCGCGTTGGACTGGTTCCGCACCGAGGAGCCGACCGTCCGGGCCCTGGTCGCCGCGGCCACCGGGGCGGGCGAGCACGACCGCGCCTGGCGGCTCGCCTTCCTCGCCAACTGCCTCTACTTCGGGGCCGGTCGGCTCACCGACCGGCTCGACTGCCTGCGGCACGGCCTCACCGCGGCCACCCGCACCGGGGACGTGGTGGCGACCGCCCTGGTGGAGGCCGCCACCGCGCGGGCGCTCAGCGGCCGGCGGCGCCCGGTCGAGGCGCTCGCACTGGCCCGCCGCGCCGCCGGGCGGACCGCGGCGCACGACGGACCGGCCCAGATCTACACCATGGCGGTGCTGGCCACCGCCCTCGCCGACCACGGCGATCTGGCCGAGGCCGTCGAACTCTCCGACGCCACCGTGCGCCGACTGGACGAACTCGGCCTGCACGAGGCGGGGGCGGCCGTCCTGAGCAACGCCGCCACCCTCGCCGCCCTGACCGGGGACGGCACCACCGCCCTGCGGCACGCCCGCGAGGCCCGCCGGCTGCTCGCCGCGCACCCGCACGCCACCTTCCACCTGTTCGCGCTCGCGGACGAGGCGCACGCCCTCCACCTGCTGGGCCGGGTGGTGGAGTCCGAACAGGCCTGGCAGGAAGCGGCGGAGCGATGCCGGGCCAGCGGGTCACTGCATCTGGAGGCCGCGGTCGAGCGGCGTTTCGCGGACTTCCTGCTGGCCACCGACCGCCCCACCGAGGCGGCCGAACGACTGGGCCGGGCACGGGAGTTCCACGCCGGGTCGGGTGACACCCGGGGCGCCGCCGAACTCACGGCGCGGATCGCGGTGATCGAACGGGCGACCTCGGCTCAGACCGAACGGACCGAACGGACCGATCAGACCGCGACGCCGATGCCCCGCGCCTCCAGGATCGGGCGCAGCGCCCGGACGGCGTAGAAGCTGCGGGACTTCACCGTCCCCACCGCGACACCGAGCACCTGCGCCGCCTCGGCCATCGAGCGGCCGCGCAGGTGCAGCTCCACCAGCACCTCCCGGTGGAGCGGCTGGAGTTCGGCCATCGCCGTCTCCAAGTCCTGTGCGGCGATGAGCTGTTCATAGGCGTCGTGGGTGGCCGGGTGCTCCTCGGGGGTCTCGTCGGCGACTTCCTGGACCCGCGCGGTGGTCATCCGGAAGTGGTCGATGGCGATCCGGCGGGCCACCGTGAACAGCCAGGGCCGGGCCTGTTCGAGGCCGCGCTGGATGGCGGCCGGGTTCTGCCAGGCGCGCAGCAGGGTCTCCTGGAGGATGTCCTCGGCCTTGCCGCGGTCACCGCTGCTCACTCTCAGCAGGGCCCGCATCAGGTACGGGGCGTGCAGGCGGTACAGCTCCGCCAGGGTGTCCTGGTCCAGGGTCGGGCGGCCCCGGGCGGGCTGGTCGGTGCCCTGCGGGGCGCCTTCGGGGGAAGCGGCGGCTTCCTCGGCCACGGCTCTGATCCTTCGCTCCGGTACAACGGCGTCGGCGAGGAGCGGCGGGGCTGCTGCTCAGCGTGGTCCCCGGGGCCTCGCCCTGACGGGATCACCGTTCCAGCAGCGGCCAAATTCCGCCCAACGGTCGACCAACGACCTCGGCGGGCCGTCACGTTGGTCGGCGTTGGCGCGCGTTGGCCCGCGTTGGCGGCCGTTGGCGCAGGTCGGAGCGGTTCGGAGCCGGTCGGAGCCGGTCGGAGCCGGTCAGCTCCGATCAGCTCCGCGCCGCCAGGGCGGCGGTGAGGCGCTGGACGCCCGCCTCGCCGAAGCGCCGGATCAGGACGGCCACCCAGCCGCCGAGCTCGGCGCGCTCGTGCTCGGTCCAGTCGGCGGCGGACGGGTGCTCGTCCACCACCAGGACCCGGGCGAGCAGCAGTTCGTCGGCGCCCGGCACCGACCGCGCGGGTCCGCCCGGGCCCAATGCGGGCAGGCCCCGTACGGCCAGTCCTCGGGCCACCGCCAGCACGTCCCGGGCGGGGGCCTTCGGCACGCCCCAGCCGGTCGGGCCGGGCCCGTCCCCGGCCGCCGCGGCGGTGCTCTCCCGTCCGGCGTCCTCGGCCAGCCAGCCGCCGATCAGCCGCCGCGCCGTCTCCTCCTCGTCCCGCCCCGCCTCCACGCCCGCCACCGTCGCCGTCCCCGTCGTCATCGGATCCCGCCTCCGCCGTCCGCCCGGCCCGTGGGACCAGGGCCGTTCCGTTCCTGTCGAATGGTTGAACGGATAACGTGCTCGCGAATGTTCAGCGGTTCGTGACCGATGGGGCACCTGGTGTTGGACGGCGCGCCACGCGCCCTCAGCCCCTGCCGAGGGCCCGGCCCGCGCCGACGGCCCTGCGGCGGCCGAGCCGGACGGTCAGCCCGCCGAGGCCGACCAGCAGCACCAGGCCCGCGCTGCCGCCCGCCACCGCCAGGGCGCGCCGGGCGCCCGCGCGGTCCGGCCCCGGGGGGATCGTCACCGGCGCCACGGCCGGGGCCGGTGCGGCGGTGGGCCAGGAGGCCGTCACGGCCGCCACCGGGTCCACCGTGCCGTAGCCGACGGCCCGGTCCGGCAGCGCGGTGCCCGGGTGGTAGGCGGTGGCCTCCAGGCGGCGGGTGAGCTGCTCCGGGGTCAGTTCCGGGCGCAGGGCCAGCAGCAGGGCGGCGGCGCCGGCCACGTAGGCGGTGGCGCAGCCGGGGCCGGAGGCCGTGAACGCGCCACCGTCGGGCCCGGGGCCGGTCACCCCCTCGCCGGGCGCGGCGAGGTCGACCCGCCCCTCCGGGACGGTGGCGGGAGCGCCGCCCGGGCCGACCGAGGCGACCGCGAGCACCCCGGGGTAGGAGGCGGGGAACACGGCGGCGCTGCCCGCGCCCCGGGCGTCCGGCCCCACCGGGGCGACCACCAGGGCCCGGTGCGCCGCCGCGTACCCGACCGCCTCGCTCAGTGCGTCGCTCGGACCGGGGACGGGCACCACCACCGCGATCACCCGGGCGCCCCGGTCGACGGCGGCGCGGATCCCGGCGCCCAGCAGGTCGGGTGTGGTGGAGCCGGCGTCGTCGGTGACCGCCACGGCCAGTACCCGGGCGTCCGGGGCCAGTCCGGCGGAGCCGCCGTCGGCCCCGGCGCGCCCGGCCACCAGCCCGGCCGTGAAGGTGCCGTGGCCGACGCAGTCCCGGCCCGCGTCGCCGGAGCCGGTGAGCCGGGGCCCGAGCTGGAGCCGTCCGGCCAGGGCCGGTGCTCCGGCGTCCACGCCGGAGCCGACCACCGCGACCGTCACGCCCGCGCCCCGGCTCACCGGCCAGGCCTCCTCGGGGCGCAGCTCCGCCCGGGCCCAGCCGGGGCCGGGGGCGGGCCGGTCGGCGGGCGGCAGGCAGCCGTTCCTCTGGACGTCCGGCCGGGTCTGGGTGAGCGGCGGCGGGGGGGGGCCGGGGGCCCGGGGGGGCGGGGGGGGGGGGGGCCGCCCCCCCCCCCCCCGGGGCGGGGGCCCGCCCCCCCCCCCGCGGGGGCCCCGCCCCCGCCCCCCCCCCCC
>NZ_JBHWIV010000129.1:0-17300 GCF_042731675.1 Kitasatospora sp. NPDC059827
CGGCTCGGCCGGCCCGGCGCCGTCCGTCGTACGTTCCGCGCCCGCGCCCGCGCCCGTGGCCAGGGCGGGGCGGGGGATTCCCTCGAACGGCGGAGCCGCGCCGCGCCGGAACCTGACGCCCCTTTCAGTAGCCTGCGGAGCCGAACCCGACACCTACCGGAACGAGGCCCCATGGCTCCCTCCCGGCCGTCCCGCCGTGCGCTCCTGCAGTCCGGGGCCGCGTTCGCTGCCCTGGCCCTGGCCGGCGGCTGCTCCTCCGACAGCACGGCGGACGAGCAGCCCGGCCCGAGCAGCCCGGCCGCGGGCACCCCGGCCCCGTCGGGCAGCCAGGCCGCCGCCCGGGAGATGCCCGCCGAGTCGGCCCCGCACACCCGCACCTTCATGGCCTGGCCGGCCCTGGAGGAGGTGTGGGGCGACCAACTCCCCGGCGTCCGGCAGGACATCGCCTCGCTCGCCCAGGCCATCGCGGGCTTCGAACCGGTCGTCCTGCTGGCCCGCCCCGACCAGGCCGACCAGGCCCGCCAGGCCTGCGGCTCCTCCGTCGAGGTGCTGGAGCTGATGGTCGACGACCTGTGGGCCCGGGACACCGGCCCGACCTTCGTCACCGGCCCCCAGGGCCTGGCCGGCGTCGACTTCAACTTCAACGGCTGGGGCAACAAGCAGACCCACGCCAACGACGGCCAGGTCGCCCGCAACCTCCTCGACCACTACGGCATCACCCGCATCCAGGCGCCGATCACCGGCGAGGGCGGCGGCATCGAGGTCGACGGCGAGGGCACCCTGATGGCCTGCGAGAGCTCCTGGGTCAACGACAACCGCAACCCCGGCAAGAGCCGGGACCAGATCGAGGCGGACTTCAAGGACCTGCTCGGCGTCCGGAAGGTGATCTGGTTCAAGGGCGTCGCCGGACAGGACATCACCGACTGCCACGTCGACGCGCTCGCCCGCTTCGCCGAGCCCGGCACCGTCGTCCTGCACCGCCCGGCCGCCGACACCCCGCCGGACGTCTGGACCACCGCCTCCAACCAGGCCATCCAGGTGCTCCAGTCCGCGACCGACGCCAAGGGCCGCACGCTCAAGGTGGTCGACCTCCCCGAGCCCGACGTCGACCTGATCCAGGGCGCGGGCAAGAACTTCCTCGCCACCTACATCAACTACTACGTCTGCAACGGCGGCGTGATCGTCCCGAAGTTCGGCGACCAGGCCGCCGACGACAAGGCGGCCGGCATCATCGGCGACCTCCACCCCGGTCGCAAGGTCACCCAGGTCTCCATCAACCACATCGCCGCGGGCGGCGGCGGCATCCACTGCGCCACCCAGCAGCAGCCGGTCGCCGCGGCGGGCGCGTCGTCCGGAGCGCCGTCCGGCCCGGCCTCGCCCGCCGCCTCGTCGTGAGGGGCCCCGGCCGACTGCGCGGCAACCGCTTCGCCCTCGCCCTGCTGCTGCTCGCCGTGCTCTGCTCGGCCGGCATCGCGCTGTACTTCAACGAGCGCGACACCCGGCAGCAGACCCGCGAACTGGCCCTGCCGACGGCGGCGGACTGGATCGAACTCGACCTCACCGCCCAGGAGATCGACCCCGGGTCGGGCGACCTCGGCCTCTACGTGGCGGCCGTCCCGCACGGCAGCCTCGCCGACGGCCCGGATTCCGGAGTGTTCACCCGGCAGGTCGACATCACCGTCCACTCCGCGGCCCGCACCGACCTGCGGGCCGCGGCGGGGGAGACCGTCACCGCCCGGTCCGTCCAGGCCAACCTGTACGACGGCACCGAGTCCGACTACCCCTTCGACCGCTACCACTTCGAACTGGGCTTCTCGGCCACGGACAGCGCCGGCCCGGTGCCGGTCGGCCTGGTCTTCGCGGACGCCGACCCGTTCTTCGTGGTGCGGCCCACCAGCACCCCGCACGCCTCCGGCGTGACCGTCCTGGACGGCCGGGTCAGCCGGGCGCGCAGCACCTTCATCCTCGCCTGGTTCATGATCGCCGCGATGTGGGCGCTCGCCCTGGCCGTGCTGGGCGGCGCGGAGGTGCTCTACCGCGGCGGCCAGGGGCTGGTCTGGCCCTCGCTCGGCTGGATGGCGGCGACCCTCTTCGCGCTGATCGGCATGCGCAACGCGGCACCGGGCTCACCACCGGTCGGCTCGCTGATGGACTACCTGTCCTTCTTCTGGGCCGAGGGGATCATCGCCGCGAGCCTGGCCTTCACCGTCATCGCCGGGGTCCGGGTCGAGCACCGCAAGCGCCGCGCGGAGGAAGCGGCGGAGGCAGCGGAGGCCGAAGTCGCTTCGGCGACCGACCAGCCGGGCCCGACCGACCCGCCGGGCCCGAACGGACCGTCGGCCGAACCCGCCGGGCCCTGACGGTTCAGGAGCCGAGCCGGACCAGTTCGGCGTCGATCGCGTCGGCCATCAGCATCCGGGCGTGCGCCAGCGGCAGGCTGCCGCTCAACCAGCGGGTGCTGAGGCCTTCGAGCAGCGCGGTGAGCCGCTCCGCCGCACCGGCCAGCGCGACTGCCGAGGACATCGGCTGCACGCCGCCCAGCAGTTCGGCGATCTCCTGGACCCAGACCCGGGTGGCCCGCGCGAGGTCCTCGCGCAGGGTCTCGTCGAAGACGGCGCTGGCGCGCAGCTCACCCCAGGCGGTGCTGTTCTCCCGGACCTCGACACTGTCCTGGAGCTCCAGCAGCAGTGTCTGCTCCAGCTCCTCGCGGGCCGTCAACGGCGGTGCGTCCGCGGCGCGTTCGGTCGTGTAGCGCTCGGCCCGGTCGTTGATGAACTCCAGCGTCTGCCGGAGGATCCCGGTGCGGTCCTTGAAGTGGTAGTAGATCAGCGCGGTGGACACGCCCGCCTCGGCGGCGAGTTCCTCCACCCGCAACCCGCGTACCCCGCGCCGCGCGATCACCCGCGCCGCAGCTTCCATGATCGACGTTTTCCTACTGGCCACGGTCCACCACCTTACCCGCGGGGCGCGCCAAGATCACTCCGTATGCTGAAAGTCCCGTCAGGTGGGACGCCGGGCGGGGACCGCACGTCCTGACGACTTTCGGACAAGCTGCGCCCCGGGAGCGGAATTCTCCGGTCCTCCGCTGAACTTTCACGCCTCCACCACCTAGGGTGGCTCTCGTTCGACCGCCGGGCGGACCGGCGCAACGGGGGCACCTCATCCTCCTCAACACTCCAGGAGCACAGCGGACATGATCCTGCGTCAGATAGTGAAGCGCGTGAGGACCCTGGCGGTCGGACGGGGCGCCGGCGCCGCCGTGGCGTCGATCGCCCTGATCGCGGCCGTCGCCCTGGGCGGCACCGTCTCCGGCATGTCCACGGCCGAGGCCCGGACGGCGGGCTGGGGCAACGGAGGCAAGTGGAGCTGCTCCGGGCAGCCCGTCGCCGCCGGGAACGTCATCACCGACCACGACCCCAGCGGCTGCGGCGGCGCCGGCTCCTGGTACCAGCAGCCGGCCAAGGACGGCATCTGGACCTGCTCCGGCTCCCCGGTGGTGGCCGGCTACGTGATCACCGACCACCAGACCACCGGCTGCCGGGGCATGGGCTCCTGGCGGCACAGCCTCGTCCACGACGGCATCTGGACCTGTTCCGGCTCGCCCGTCGTGCCCGGCTACGTCATCAGCAACCACTTCCGCAGCGGCTGCGGCGGCATCGGCAACTGGCAGCACAGCCTCCCGCACGACGGCATCTGGACCTGCTCCGGCTCCCCGGTGGTGGCCGGCTACGTGATCACCGGCCACCAGGTGGCGGGCTGCGACGGCGCCGGCTCCTGGCGCCACAACATCGCCCGCGTCGGCCTGTGGACCTGCCCCGGCTCGCCCGTCCCGGCCGGCTTCCGGGCCACCCAGTACAACGCCGGCGCCTGCGACGGCCTCGGCGGCTGGGCCCTCGCCCGCGCCTGACGCTCCGCCACCGGGCCGGCCCCGTCCCGGCCGGCCCGGTCCCCGTCCTTCGGCAACGAGCCTCAGCGGACCGGTTCGGCCAGGACGGCCTGCGCCGCGTTGTGCCCCGGGATCCCGCTGACCCCGCCACCGCGGACGGCGCCCGCCCCGCACAGCAGCACGTTCGGGTGGGCCGTGGCCACGCCCCAGCGGGCGGCGGGGTCCGCCCGCCCCTCCCCGCCGTCGTCCCCGTTCCCGTCCCCGCCCTCCGTGAAGGGGAAGGCGAGGTCGCGATGGAAGATGTGGCCGCCCGGCAGCCCGAGCTCCCGCTCCAGCGCCGGCGGCGTCCGGGCCTCCACGCAGGGCCGTCCGTCCGCGTCCACGGCCAGGCAGTCGGCGATCGGCTCGGCCAGCACCGCGTCCAGCTGCGCCAGGCTCGCGGCCAGCGCGCGCTCCTCGGCCGCCGGGTCGCCGAACAGCCGGGCGGGCATGTGCAGTCCGAAGAGCGTCAGGGTCTGGTACCCCTGCCGGACGGCCTCCGGCCCGAGGATGGACGGATCGGTGAGGGAGTGGCAGTAGATCTCGGACGGCGGCGCCGAAGGCAGTCGGCCGGCCAGCGCCTCGGTGTACGCGGTCTCCAACTGCCGGTAGCCCTCGGCGATGTGGAAGGTCCCGGCGAAGGCCTCGCGGGGGTCGGCGGCGGCGTCCCGCAGCCGGGGCAGCCGGCGCAGCACCATGTTGACCTTGAGCTGGGAGCCCTCCGGGGCGGGCCCCGGGTCCTCGCCGAGCAGCCGGGCCAGGGTGGCCGGTGCGGCGTTCACCAGCACCCGGTGCCCCGCCACCGTCGCCTCGCCGTCCCGGTGCCGGTACGTCACCTCGGCGTCGCCCCGGCCGTCGGTGGCGACGGCCGTCACCTCGCAGCCGGTCCGGAGTTCCGCCCCGGCCGCCCGCGCGGCCCCGGCCAGGGCGTCCGTCACCGCGCCCATCCCGCCGACCGGCACGTCCCAGTCGCCGGTCCCGTTGCCGATGACGTGGTAGAGGAAGCAGCGGTTCTGCCGCAGCTCGGGGTCGTGGGCGTGGGTGAAGGTGCCGATCAGCGCGTCCGTCAGGACCACGCCGCGCACCAGGTCGTCCGTGAAGCTCCCTTCGACCACCTCGCCGAGCGGCCGCTCGAACAGGGCCCTCCAGGCGGCCTCGTCGTCGACCAGCCGACGGAACTCGGCGCGGGTGCGCAGCGGTTCGGTGAGGGTCGGGAACACCCGCCGGGCGACCTCCGCCGTCATCCCGTAGAAGCGCTGCCAGGCCTGCCACTCCCGGTCGCCGCCGGTCAGGCTCCGGAACGACTCCCGGGTGCGGTCCGGGTCGGCCGCGTCGACCAGCAGCCCGGTGGGCTTCCCGTCCCGCAGCGTGGGGGTGTAGGAGGAGATCCGGCGGCGGCGCAGGTCGAGCCGCAGCCCGAGGTCCCGCACCACCTGCCGGGGCAGCAGGCTGACGAGGTAGGAGTAGCGCGACAACCGGGCGTCCACGCCGGGGAACACCCGGGCGGAGACGGCGGCCCCGCCCACCCGCGCCAGCCGTTCGAGGACCAGTACCCGCCGCCCGGCCCGCGCGAGGTAGGCCGCGGCCACCAGTCCGTTGTGCCCGCCGCCGACGATCACGACGTCGTACCGGGATGACACCTTCGTGGTCATCCGGTCACGGTACGACACCGCACCCGTGCGGGGAACCCGCACGACACCGGTGGGTGGCATGCGGTGTCCCGCCGGGCCGTAGGGTTTCGAGATCGCGCACCTGATCGAGACCCGATCCGGCCCCGTGGTACGTTCCGGGACCAAGGGGGCGACATGGACGAGACATCGACGGCACGTGCGGAACTGGACCGACTGGGTCGGTCCCTGCACGGGCAACTGGTCACCCTGGTCAAGGACCTGACCGTTCGTGTCCACCTCCGCCGACTCGCCCTCGGCGAGCCGCAGCCGGAGATCACGGACCGGCCCGATCCGCTGCGCCACCACCACTTCCTGGCGTACCAGGGCAACCGTCCGGCGCGTGTCACCGCCACCGAGACGGCCGACCGGGCGGTCTCCCTCCTCGACGCGGCCGGCTGGGACGTCACGACGTCACGGCTGGACGACGACGGGAGGGTCTGGACGGTCGTCGTCGCCCGCCGGGACGGCAGCACCATCCGCGTCCTGACGAGCGACGACACCCCCGCGGTGGTCTTCCGCGGCCAGACGGCGGACCTGGCCCTGCGCGCCCCACAGCCGGCTCCGGCTCCGGAGCCCCAGCCGGAACCCGACCCGGAGCCCCAGCCGGAGCCGGTGCGTACGCCCGAGACCCTGACACCCGGCTACGTCCTCTGCTACGAGTGCGACGGCCTCGGCCTCTGCCCCACCTGCCACGGCCGCGGCTGGCGGCCCCGCCGCCCCGAGGGCAAGCGCCGATGCGGCGAATGTCAGGCCAGGAAGGTCTGCGTCATCTGCAGGGGCGGCGGCCAGCTGAGCATCTACGGACTGTCCTCCTACCAACGCGGCTACTACCCGCACCTGGACCAGCACTGACCTCGGCCGTTGCTTGTGCTTCTCAGGGGATGAACTGCGCTCCGAGCAGGCCGTGGCCGGCGTTCGCCGCCGCGCGCCAGACCGGGGGTACGCCGTCGAGCAGTGCGGTGATGTCGTCCCGGCCGCCCTCGTCGTGGAGGGCGGCGGTGAGGAGCAGTTCGGCCTGGTGCCGGCTCTGCGGGGTCCAGTCGTAGGCGCGTTCGACGGCGGGAAGGGTCTGTACGACCTGTTCCGGGGTGAGGAGGAGGTCGCCGAACCAGCCGGGCAGGTGCGCGAAGCGTTGCGGGCCGAGGGCGAAGGCCATGGCGGAGGCCGGGTAGGCCTTGCGGGCGGAGGCCACGACGTGCGGCAGGGACTTGTCGTAGCCCTGTTCCCAGGCCTCGTAGACGGTGCAGATCCGCTCGTCCAGTGCGGACGGGGCGGCCAGTTCGAGGAACCGGTCCATGGCCTCCGGGGTGCTGCCGCCGGCCCGCCACCACCGGAGGAGGTCCGTGGACGCGGGGAGCGCGGCTTCCGCCTCGATGACCGGAGCGAGTTCCGGCGCGTACCGCGCGACGGTGTCGGGCCGTACGGGGACCAGACACCACATGCCCAGGAAACTCATCGGTGGCCCCCCTTGTCGTGTTGCCGTGATGGTGTCACGCCCCTCCGACAACGGGCTGCCGCGCCACCCGGGGCCGGGACGAAGGCTCCGGCAGTTCCCCCGCTCCGCTCATTCCGTGGCCGTCAGCCAGGCGTGGAGCCGGCGCAGGGCGAGGGTTTCCGCCGGAGAGGTGGGCGCGGTCAGTGCCTGACGCAGTGCCCGGTCGGCCGCGTCGTGGGCTCCCGCGGCGATCAGTGACTGCAGGGCCCGCCACCGGGTCTCGTCGGCGGCGCCCGGCGTCGTGCAGACGCGGCACCACAGGGGGACGGCCTCCTGGGCGAGTCCTTCGCCGGCCAGGAGAGAGGCGGTCTCGGCGACCCGGCCGATCGTGCCGAGGGAGGCCGACACGCGGCCGAGGACCTCCCGAACGCCCCCCGCGCCCGCCACGGCCGCCCACGACCGGACGACGGCGCGGAGCTCGGGACCGGTCAGACCGGGGTCGTCGAGCAGCCGGCGCCCCAGCTCCATGACGGCCTTGTCCTGCCCGTGTTCGACCAGGACGGGCAGGAGCTCCGTGCGCAGCGCCGCCCCGCCGTACGGGCGGGCCTCCAGGGCGTCCAGGACCTCCTCGCAGGCCGACGCGTCGTCGTGGCGCAGCACGACGCGGGCGGCGTTCACGAACGCCTTGGTGCTGCTGCCGGGTTGCCGGAGCACGCGGAGGGCGAGCGGCAGGACGGCGGCGGGTGCCGCACCGGCTTCGAGCAGCAGCCCCAGGGCGGTCGCGTGGTCCTCGGGCTTCCCGTCGAGTTTCTCCAGCCAGTGCCGCACCTCGTCCGCCGCGTCCGGGCCGAGGGCCCTGACGAGGACCATGAAGTCCAGCTGGAGGGTGAACCTCCGCCGGGTCGTGGCACCGAGGCCCGTCCGGACCAGTTCGAGCGCCTGCGCGGCGAATCCCTCGCGCAGCAGGTCGAGGGCGATGCTCGGGCGCTCGTCCGCGTTCCACGCCGAGGCCTCGCGCAGGAACCCGACGATGCGGTCGGCTCCGGCGGCGCCCTCCGTCTCGACCCACGCCGTCACGACGTCGCTGTTGTCGTCGCTGCTGATCGATTCGTCGAGGAAGCGTCGGGTGAGCGGGGCGGCCTCGTCGGTGCGTCCGAACCGGAGCAGGGTGAGGATCAGGCCCCGGGCCGACCAGACCTGGGAGTCGTTCCTGGCTCCGATGATCCGGGCGACCTCCTCGGCGGCGTCCGCCCCGTCGACGTCGAACCAGAGCTCTCCGGCCCTCTCCAGGCGCTGGTCGTTGTGCTCGGGGCCGGTCAGGACGGACCGGGCGAGGTCCACCAGGCCCTCGGTGCTGCCCTCGGCGAGGAGCAGGTCCCCGGCGGTCAGCCGGTCCCAGACGGAGACGCGCGGAGCGGTGAGCAGACGCCTCAGGGCCTCGGTCCGGAACGGCCCGCCCGAGGGGTCGAGCGGGGCGAGGTGCCGGCAGCACAGCAGCACGGTCTCCGGCGTCCCGGTCGAGGCCAGGCCCTCCAGGGCGGTGATGCCGTCCTGGAGGGAGGCGACGTTCGCGAGCGCGGCGGCCGCCCCGGTGCGCAGGGACGGCGGGAGGCCTTCCGCCTCCGCGACGGTGCGGAGGCGGGCGGCGAGCCGGCGGTTCCCGCGCAGCTGGGACAGCTCGGCGAGGACCTCGGCGTCGGACGTGGCGAACCGCGACTTCTCGTCACCGGCGAAGTCCGTCAGGCGGTCGATCACCGACTGTTCGAGCGCTTCGCCCAGGGGTACGCCTGCCGTGACCAGGCGCAGTGCCATGACCCGGTGCTGCAGCTCGCCGGCGAGCAGGTGGCGGACGATCAGGCCGACGTCGTTGCCGGGCCGCCGCGCCCAGAGGGCACAGGTGAACAGCATCCGGTTACGGGCGCCGGCGCTGGTGGCGGCGGCGGCCCAGGGGCCGAGGCCCGGGAAGTCGGAGGGGATCCCCGGCGCCTCGTCCCGGGCGGCGAGGAACTCGGCGAACGACTGGTGGAGGAAGGACAACTCGGTGCCGTCGAAGGAGAGCACACCGCTCTGCGCCAGGAACTGCCCGAGTTCACCGTCGGCGCCCTCGGGCCAGCGCAGGCCGGAGGGGAGTCGGTCCGCCAGCCACGTCCGGGCCTCGCCGACGAGCGAGGTCTCCGGCGAGCCCTTGAGCCGCGCCCAGGCGAGGTGGGTCACCAACCGGTCGCGGTGCTCCAGGAGCCACGCGGCCAGGGGGCCCAGCTCCCGCTGCTCCCAGCGCTCGACGAACCGCTTCGTGACCGCTCGGTTCCCCTCCCGGGCGGTCCTGAGCTGGTCCAGGAACGCCTCGTACAGATCGACCCGGCCGCGGGGCAGCGGAGCGCGCGGGTTGCGGCTGCGGAAGGCGGCCGCGATGGTCGCCAGCAGCGGCACCCGGAGCACCTCCTGCAGACCGGCCTCGTCGACCTCGGCCAGGAACCGCCGGGCGTGGGTGATGGCGTCGTCCGATCCCTGGGCCCGGAACCAGCGCTCGGCGAAGGCGAGTTGCTGGTCGGTGTCGAAGCCCTTGAGGGTGTAGAAGCCGATGCCCGGCAGGTCCTCGAAGGGTTCGAGCTCGCCCTGAGGGAGGGGGCGGGAGGTGATGACGAACCGGAAGTGCCCACCGGGCGGCATCTGTTCGGCGAGCTTCCTCAGGGCGTTGTGCCGGATGACCGGCGAGGACACCTCGTCCAGGCCGTCGACGACGACGAGCCACCGGACGCCGTGCGGGCGGCTCGCGAACCGGTCGTGGTGCACGGGTTCGGTCTGGGTGCCACTGCGGTTCACCGCCTCGCTCAACTGCCGGTACCAGGCCTGGGGCAGATGGAGGTCCGCCGAGGCGATCCGGACGGCGACCACGGCGCTCGGGTACCAGGGCTGCGCCCCGCCGTCCTCGTCCTCGCACAGCCAGTACCTGGCCACCTGCCGCACGAGGTGCCGGCCCAGGGTGGTCTTGCCGGTGCCCGGACCGCCCGTGATGAAGAGGTGGTCGTGCGTCGCCAGGGCCTCGGCGAGGGTCGAGGCCGACGGGTGGGGCCGCCGGGCGGCCTCCTGCCCGGGTTTCTCGGGGCCCTGCGGCAGGGGCTGGACGTCCTGCTCGACGTAGACCTCGGACAGCGGCGGTCTGACGACGCCGAGCAGGTCGTAGGGGAACTGCTCGGCGGCGGCGGCCTGGCTGCGCAGCAGGTCCTCCAGCCACGGGTCGGGCAGGGGGATGTCCGTCCACTCCACGTTCCTGACGCCTGCCCCGCGCGTCGCGTGGCGCCGGGCGCGCTCCGCCAGCCTCGACTGCCGCTCGGCGCGACTCCACAGGGAGGCGACGGCCTCCGCGGGGTGGCCGAGCGCCGCGGCGAGCTGCTCGGCCGCCTGCCGTCGGCAGAGGCGGCGGGCGCCCAGGACGTCGTACACGGTGTTCTTGTCGGGAGCCACCGGGGCGCCGGGCGCCCGGGGGGCCTTGAGGAAGGCGTTGACGCTGACGTGTCCGGCGGCTCGCAGCGCTGAGCGGAACCACTCGGCGAGCTCGGCCAGTTCGGGCCGCTCGCGCTGCTCGGTCTTCCTCGGCCGTCCGTTCGCCATCAGCCCGCTCTCCATGGGTTTCCGCAGAGTTTCCTCACGCTAGAGGGAAATCCCGCCGCAGGTGGAGGGTTTGTCGCATCGGTTTCGACGAGTGGTGGGGGAGCGGCGCGATGGTGTTCGACGCGGTGGTGACCGGTCTGGACGGTGCCCGGGCGGCAGCCGTGACGGTTCCGGTGGTGATCGCCGCGGTGGCGCGCCGCTGGCTGCGCTACCGGGAGGCCGTGCGGCGGGAGGCGGAGCGCACCCGGCAGGTCGAGACGGCCGTCGCGGGGACGGAGTCACGGCACCGGGCCGCGGTGATGGCGGCGTGCGCGTGGCTCCGGGAGCCGCCGCGGACGTACGACGGGCACCGGTCGACGTCGGATCAGTCGACGTCGGATCGGTCGAAGCGGCGGCAGGGAGGCTGACTGTGCGTGCCGGCGGTGTTACGCTCGCCGCAAGAGAGAGCTGACTCTCACTTGTTGGGTCCGGGCGTCGTTCGTCCAGCCCGGCCCCGGGTGGGCAGGAGAGAGCCGCTCCGTCGAGTGTTCGCTGCTCTTGTGGCCTTCGGCCGGCGAGGAGAGACCATGAACGCGCCCGCACCGCAGTTACCCTTCGAACGTCCCAACGCCCTGGACCTGGCGCCGCTGCTCGCGCGGCTGCGCGAGGAAGGGCCGATCACCCGGGTGACGACACCCGCCGGTGATCCGGCCTGGCTGGTGACCCGCTACGAGGAAGCCCGGGAGATCCTGAGCGACACCCGGTTCTCCCGGCTGCGCCCCGACACCGCGGACTCCCCGAGGATCTCGGCCTCGGCCCTGCACACCCGCCCCGCCCCCACGCCCGAGGAGGAGGACCGCGAGCACACCCGGATGCGGCGGATGCTGGCACCCGCGTTCAGCGCGCCGCGGATGCGGCGGCTGGGCGAGCGGATCGGGGAACTCGCCGCGTCCTGCCTGGACGGGATGGAGGAGGAGCGCGCAGGGGATCCGCGCCGCGCCGTCGACCTGCACGGTCACCTGTCCTTCCCGCTGCCCGTGATGGTGATCTGCGAGCTGCTGGGCGTGCCGGTCGCGGACCGGGAGCTGCTGCGCGGCTGGTCGGAGCGGATCGCCGCGCTGTACGGCGGGGCCGACGGGGCCGAGGCCATGGCCGAGTTCGAGGCGTACGTGGCCGCCGTCGACGAGGACAAGCGCAAGCGGCCGGGACAGGACGTGATCAGCGACATCCTGGCCGTCCAGGCACAGGACCCGTCCTTCACCGAGGAGGAGATGACCCGCCTGGCGGTGGGACTGCTGTTCGCGGGCCACGAGACGACGTCGACCCGGATCGACCTCGGAGTCCTGTTCCTGCTGAGCGACACCGCCCGGCGCGACCGCTTCGCCGCCGACCCCGACGGATCGGCCCGCGCCACCGTGGAGGAGGTCCTGCGGATGGCCGCGCCCGGTGCCCTGGGCCTGACCCGCTACGCCCGCGAGGAGGTCACCGTCGCGGGGACGGCGATCGCGCGGGGTGAGGCGGTGCTGGTGGCGATCAACGCCGCGAACCGGGACGGGCGGGCGTTCGAGGAGCCGGACACCTTCGACCCGTCGCGTTCCCCCAACGCCCACCTGGCCTTCGGGCACGGCAGCCACTACTGCATCGGCAACGCGCTGGCCCGCACCGAGATGCGGATCGCGCTGACCGCGCTGGTCCGACGCTTCCCCGGCCTTCGGCTGGCGGTGGACGCGCGCAGCCTGCGCGACCACTCCGAACGGCTGGCGGGCGGCATCGGCGAGGTGCTGGTGCTGTGGTGAACGGGGACCGGGGGCGCGAGCGGTCCGCGGTGCGGGTGGTGGCGGCCCGGTGGAGCCGTCGGCACCAGCCCGGCCGTCTGACGTCTGACGTCTGACGTCTGACGTCTGACGTCTGAGGTCCGAGGTCTGACGTCAGCCCTCAGCCCTCAGCCGTAAGCCGTCAGGGCGTGCGGGTGCGCAGCGCGGGGGCGGGGCAGGGCAGTGGGCGGGCCCCGGTGGGGGAGAGGCCGTCGAGGACCAGGGCCAGGTACCGGCGCCAGCCGCCCTCACCCGGGTCCACCGTCCACAGCACCGAGACCAGCATGACGACGACGCGGTGCAGGTCGTCGGGCACGAGGTCGGTGCGGAGCACGCCCGCTGCCTGACCGCGCGCGAGGAGGACGTCGAGGGCGGCGAAGAACTCCTCGCCGGTCGCGGGGGTCAGCACACCGGCGGCGCGGGCGGCGGCCAGCACGTTGTAGTCGCCGGCCACCGATTCCAGAGCCGCCGCCAGCACCCGGGCCAGCCCGCCCGCGGGATCGGGATCGTGGGCGGCGGCCTGGATGACGGGCCGGACGTGCTCGTCGAAGCGCTGGTCCAGCACGGCCCGCAGGAGCGCGGCCTTGTCGGGGAAGCGACGGAAGAGCGTCGCGGCCCCGAGGCCGGCCCGGCGCGCCACGTCGTCGAGGTGGGCGTCGGGGCCCTGCTCGGCGAAGACCTCCCGGGCAGCCCGGATGATCTTCTCCGCGTTGCGGGCGGCGTCGGCGCGCAGCAGCCGGGGAGCGTCGGGGACCATCCCGGCACCCTATCGCCGCAGCGGCCGCTACCCGAGGCCCTCCGCCACGCGGACGAGTTCCTCGTCCGTGAGCCGCGGGGGGCCGCCGGTGGTGACGACGAAGGTGTAGGTGCCGTCGGACCAGGTCAGTGAATGGGGGTCACCTGGGGAGTCCGCGTGCGTGATGCTCGCCGGGAGGCCCTTGACGGTGGCGGCCTTGCCGGGCGGTGGTGTGCTGCTCCGGAGGGTCTGGCTGATGATCAGGGTCCCTTGTGTGTCGGGCTCCGTGCCCAGTGTGTACCGGACGGCCCAGGCCGGGGTGTCGGTCGGGACTGCTTCCAGGCCGGGCAGGTAGACCATCCTGCCCGCGGGGGAGGGGTAGTAGTTCTCCGGGAGGAACGTGGGCCGGAGGAGTTTGCGCTCGTCGAAGTGGACGGCGGGCTTGCCCGTGGCGTCGTCGAGCGTTCTGGTCCCGAGGGGTTCGTTCAGGCGGGTGGTGATCTGCGCGAAGCCGCCCAGGTCGCAGAACCCCGGACGGACCGTGTGCCGCAGCGCGACCTTCACCGTGCCGGTGGACTCGTGGGCCACGAGCTCCGGCCGTTCCTCGCAACCCCAGCCGATGTTGAGCGTCAGGGTCAGGCCGTCGGAGCTGACCAGCAGCGGGTGGCCGGCCACGGGGCCTTGGCTGACCCGGGTCTCCGGGCCCCGATCCATCCACGCGTTGATCGCGATCGCGACGCCGCCGCTGAGAACGGCCACGACAGCCACGGCGGTCAGGCGATTCCGTCGTCGACGGTTCGTCAACTGTCCTGCGGTCACTCGTGTCACGGTCCCTCCCCGGCGGTCACGGTCATGCTCGCGGCCCGGCCCGTGCGAGGTCAAACGAGGCGGTGGGACGCGGCGGCACCCCATCTTGACGGTGGCGTGACAATGCACCGGGGAGGGCCTCGCCGATGCGGCGGCGGCATGTCTGGCATGTCTGGGAGGGACGGGATGTCCGCGCAAGGGACGAGCATGCTCCAGGGTGAGGGTTTGTCGGCGAAGGACGGTTTCGAGTGCTGGCGGGACGGGCTGGCCAGGAGGCGGGAGTGCGAGGCGACGAGTGCTCACGCACACGACTTCACCTGGCAGGTGCGGCTCTTCGAGCTGGGGCCGGTGGTGCTGGTGGGGTCGTCGTTCCCGTCGGCGCGGTTCTGGCGTACGGAGCGGATGATCCGGCGTTCGGATCAGGAACTGTGCTACCTGACGCTGCTGACCTCCGGAACCCACGCGCTCCGGCGGGGGCGGGAGCAGGTGGAGACGTTCGGGGCCGGGGACTTCTCCCTCGTCGACAGCTCCACCCCGCACGATGCGCGGATGTTCGGGGACCGGGCCCCGGGCGGGAGCGGTCCGGAAGTCGTCGGGGTGGGGATCGACCTGCCCGTGTCGCTGCTGCCGGTGCCCCCGCACCGGATGCGTGACCTGCTCGGCCGCAGGCTCTCCGGCCGGGAGGGCACAGGGGCGCTGCTGGCGCAGTTCCTCCTCGGGCTGGAGCGCCAGGCCGCCGCCCTCCAGCCCGCGGAGGCTTCCCGCCTCGGCACGGTGGTGCTCGACCTGATGTCGGCCTGGATCGCCGGGGAGCTCGACGCCGAGCGCACGCTGCCACCGGAGGCCCGGCAGCGGGCCCTGGTGGAGACCATCCGCGCGTTCGTCCGGGCCAACCTGCACGACCCCGCACTCACCCCGCCCGTGGTCGCCGCCGCCCACCACATCTCCGTCAGCCACCTGCACCGCCTCTTCGCGCGCCACTCCCAGGCGGAGACCGTGAGCGGGTTCATCCGCCGCCAGCGGCTGAGGAAGGCCCACCGCGACCTCGTCGACCCAGCCCTGATGGCCGTGCCGGTCCACGCCATCGGCGCCCGCTGCGGCATCCCCAACCCCTCCGAGTTCAGCCGCGCGTTCAAAGCCGCGTACGGCCTCTCCCCACGCGAACAGCGCCGCCGGGCCCGACCCGGGCCGACGGTCGAGGAGACGCTGCGCACAGGGTCGGAGACTCGTCGCGCATTCCACCACCGGACCGCCGACCTAGCGTGAGACGTGCACGGGAAGCCCGGCCCGGAATCCCCGTGTCACCGGATCGGATCAGCCACGACCTGGAGGTCATCGATGAAGAGGGCAATCGCCACACTCGCCGCCACGGGGGTCCTGACCGTGGCCGCCCTGGTCGGAGGCACCGCGAGCGCCGGCGCGGCGACCCCGGTCCCGGCGCCGGCTGCGGCTGTGGCTGTGGCCGCCAACCCCATCGGCTCCTACGGCCCGTTCGGATCCGTTCAGGAGTGCACGCAGTTCGTCGCGGACCACGGCAACTTGGGCTTCTGGGACTGCGAGTACGCCCAGCACAACTGGTACGCGTTCAGCCCGAACGCCGTCCACGTCTCGATCGATTCCTGGGGCCCGTTCGGATCCGCCCAGGAGTGCATCTCCTGGGTGGGGAGCATCAACAAGCTCGGCGTCTTCGACTGCGAGTACGCCCTGACCAAGTGGTACGCGTTCGCCCCGGTCTAGGAGCCGCGACGGCCCGTGCCGTGAGGTCTCGCCGAGCCCCGGAGAACTACTCCGGGGCTCGGTGGCGTCCGCGGACCGTGGAGACCGAATCGCCGGTGATCGCGTTCAGGTCCCATCCACCGTTCGACGACGTACAGTTGGCACGTTCGGTCATGTTCACCTCAGAACACGGACGAGAAGGAGTGCCTTTCTTGACCACTCACCTCAGGACCGGCGCCCGCGTGCGGATGGTTCCCGCGCTGGCCGCGACGCTGTGCGGGATCATCGGCGGCACCGCGCTCGGAACCTCCCCGGCCGCCGCGGCCGACCAGCGCCACCCGATCTACGCCATCGCCCACCGGGTCGACACCCTGGACGGCGTGGACGCGGCGCTCAAGCACGGTGCCAACGGCATCGAGATCGACGTCTGCGCCTGGTGGAACCCGAACGAGTGGCGCGCCTACCACGACTGTTCCTCGGCCGGGGAGAACCGGCTCGGCCCCAGCTTCGACAGCATGATCGACCGCATCCTCTCCAACGCCAACGCGGGCCGCCGGCTGTCGCTGGTCTGGCTGGACATCAAGGACCCCAACTACTGCGGCGAGGAGCCCAACCGCACCTGCAGCGTCGCGGGCCTCCACGACAAGGCGCAGCGGCTGACCGCCGCCGGCATCCAGGTCCTCTACGGCTTCTTCGAGTACCACGGCGGCAACACCCCCGACGTCGGCGGCCGCGGCTGGAAGAGCCTGGAGGGCAAGCTCGGCCGCCTGGAGGGCATGACCACCACCGGGGCCCGCGACAAGGTCGTCGGCGCCTTCAACAGCTCCGGCGCGGGCATCCCGGTCGGCCGCCGGGCGATGGACTACGGCGACACCGACATCAAGAACGGGTTCGGCAACTGCACCGAGGCCACCTGGAACACCTGCGCGGAACTGAAGAAGGGAGCGGCCGACCGGGCAGCCGGCCGACTCGCCGCCACGCTGTCCTGGACGACCACCTACAACGACCCCTGGTACGTGGACAAGCTCCTCGGCGACGCCCAGGTCGACGGCATCATCGCGGGCTACGGCGCCTTCACGGGCGTGCGGGAGTACGACGACACCTGGCAGTGCGCGAACGCGATCAACCTCGTCCGCGACTGGGTCAACCGCCACAGCGACACCCACCGGATGGCCAACAGCGGTGACCGCCTCTTCAAGTAGGGGACCGTCGGCCCCGGACCGCTCCCGCGCGGCCCGGGGCCGGGCATTTGTTTCGGGCGAGAAGTAGGGGTACTGTCTCCCAGTCGCCCGACAGGGAGCACCGGACACGCGATTGCGCGGACGGTTCCGGGGCGGCCAATCCACGAGAAACAGCACAGGCCGACTTCGGCATGCCTGGTTATCGGGATTGCGGCCGGATTCGCTTTTCGGAGCGGGGCTCGGCTAGAGTTTGAAACGTCGAACGGGGCATCAAACCCCGGAAGGCACCGGCGAGTTGGATGAGGAAGCCCCGGAAAACGGAGCGGAAAGCATCTGATAAGCTGGAAACACGAAAGAACGAAGCGCCCGGAGGGCCCGCTGGAAGGCGGTCCGAAGGAAGCGTCCGTTCCTTGAGAACTCAACAG